>DATMEI010000657.1:0-2719 GCA_035556995.1 Streptomyces sp. | reverse complement strand
TTTGGAGCGCGATCCCCGAAGCGGAGGTCGGCGCTCCCGGTGCGCCCAGCGTCCTCTGGAGCTACGCCTTGCTCGAGCCGCTTGGTCTCCGGAGCGGCGTCGTGAGCGGCAAGGAAGACGTCGACCAAAAGATAGCCGGCGGCAGCAAACAAGGTGACGCCTGCGGCGAGCAGGAGGCTCGGGCGAACGCTCCGCGTCCTGGCTGACGCGGCAGCTACGTGGGCCGGAGGCGGCTGTGCCGGGCCGCCGGCTTCGGACGCGGCTGCGCTTTCGGGATCGGCCAGCTGCATCTGCCGCAGCCTGGCGCGGATGGCGGAGGCACGAAAGGCCGGCGGCTCGAGCTCCGACGATTCCGGCGCCGGGTTGGGTGCCACCGGAGGCGCCATCGGTTCTTCGTGCGCGGGGGCATGCGCGGTCTCGACGAGCAGCGGTGGCCGGATGGGTTCGACGTGGCGAAGGTCCGGTGCCGCAGCGGCCGGCCGGGATGCGCCGACGGGTTCCAGGAGATCTTCCGCGAGGTCAGGCTCGGAAAGATGCATTGCCGGCGGCTGGGTCGGCCGGCCGGGGGCATAGTCGGCCGCATCAAGGGCGAACCGGTCGTATTTCGGCGCCAACGCACGCGTGCCGTCGGCATAGACCTGAGAGAGTGGATCGCTCCGAAGCGCTTCGGAAAACTCGCTGGCGAACCCGCCGAGCGACAGGTCGGATGCCGGCTTCACGGCTTCACCCGCGTCGATGGTCTCGCCGATGCGGCTCACCGCTTCGTCGAGCGCACCCAAGGCGGTTGCGTTGCGTTCGTCGCTCCGGCGCCATTCCGACACGTAGCTTTGCAGTACGCGCTCGAGCTCATCGAGGCGGTGCAGGCCGGCGTCGTCGATTTTCTGCGCCAGCCCGCGCACCTGCTCGTCCATCGCATCGAGGCGATCCAGTCGGCTGCTTGACTGCTCCACGTGGGCGGCGAGCTCGGTCACCTGCGCCTCGATCAGGCGCAGTCCGTCCACGTCGGAGCGCCGCGCGACGCCTGCCAGCGCCTCGGCGAGCGTTTCCTCCAGGGCGTCGAGGCGGCTGTTGAGCGGTGCGAGCGACTTGTCGGGATCGAGGGCTGCGACGGTATCCTGCAGGCGCTGGATGAGTTCGGCGAGGCGGGGCTCCAGGTCGCCGTGGAGTGAGCCCGCCGGACCTTCGTGGTGGAAGGGCGCAGCGGCCGGCTTTGCGGCGGGGCGAGTCCGGTCGCCCTCGTGCTGGCGCCAAAGGCGGGCTTCCTCGGACTCGCTGAGGCGGGTCAGCGTCTCCGCTGTTTCCGCGTCCCAAGGCGACTCGGGATCGAAATACTGGGCCGGCTCGTCGCCGGGGAACGCGGCCGCTTGCCCCGCGGACGTCGCGCGATCGCCGGGCGTTTCGGGCCCGGGCTGATGCTCCCGCGGCGCGAAGCGATCGGAAGACGGCATGGCATTCCCCTGGACTCGGGCCGGTATCGCAAATGCGCAGCCTGCCGGACGGGGGATTTTGCGAAACGACGTGCGTTCCGCACCGCGGCCTGGGAGGCGTGCGCAATCTCGAAACGCAGCACCTGATCGAAAAGCTCGCTGTGCCAAGGTGGCAATGCACCGTAAAGTTTCGGTTAAAGGAGGCCTGCGGGGCCTCTTCGGTGCGGTTGCGACCATGGTGGGGCGCGCTCAACCCGCGGGGACGGCAGGAAGGGAGACGTGATCTGGAGCAGATACATCACACCCTCGTCATCGACACCGCGGGGCCGGGTTTCACGGACGTGACGGCGCAGGTCGCGGCATGGCTGAGGTCGATCGGCGCGCGGGACGGGCTGCTGACGGCCTTCATCCGCCACACATCGGCGTCGCTTACGATCCAGGAGAACGCCGATCCGGACGTGCTGCGCGACCTCGCCGACGCGCTGGAGCGCTCGGCGCCGCGCGGCGGCCGCTACCGGCACGGCATGGAAGGCCCAGATGACATGCCGGCGCACATCAAGTCGATGCTGACGGCGACGTCTCTCGGCATTCCGGTGACGGGCGGGCGAATGGTGCTGGGCACCTGGCAGGCGATCTATCTCATCGAGCATCGCGACAAGCCGCACCGACGCGAGATCGCGCTGCACTATATCGGAGCACGGAACTGAGGCCGGACCCGGCAGCGCTGTATCCCGCGCGGCCCTAGACGGCGGTCCTGGTTCTCCGATATTGCGCTTCGCGCAAAATCCCGGGTGACAGCGTTCCCTCTCCCCATTCTTCATGGGGAGAGGGTTAGGGTGAGGGGCGGCAACGTACTCCAGCGCCGAATGTGTAGCTGCCCCTCACCCCAGCCCTCACCCCGCAAGCGGGGAGAGGGAGAGGCTTATCCCCGCCCTCTGAGACTGTGTTTTTAATGCGCGCTCCTTGTTCGCGACGGTATGTCCGCTAGCAGCAATCGGCGTGGCAAGGAGACGGCGAACCGGCAAGAGGCCGCGTGCTGATGACGGCCTAGTCCCAGGAGTCGGCGAACGTCGCCGGCGGTAACGCCATAGACGACCGCCGGGTGAAATGCGTAACCGGGCAGAAAACGCCGTCACGCGGGGCCGCAAGGCGGCCCAGGGGACCCGAGCAGGGTCTCGGGGAGCCTGACGAGGCTCCCGGGAAGGCCGTCCCGAGGCCTTCCGGAGCCGGATCGGTACCGGCTCCCGGGCTGCCGTGAGGCACCCGCGTACCCGTCGCACCCCCGGCCGTGC
>DATMEI010000656.1:0-3820 GCA_035556995.1 Streptomyces sp. | reverse complement strand
TTGGCCGTACGGGCGTTGACGGCGACGTCGTCGGCGTGGCAGCCGGCGTAAGGACCCGGGACCGAGAGGGCCTTGGCGATGTCGGCCAGGAGGTGCACCGCCTCGTCCCGCTCGAAGACGTCACCGGCGCGACGGCGCTTGGCCTCCACGTAGTCCAGGAAGCGCTGCGTCTCGCGCTCGGTGTCGCCGCCCGCGCCTCCCGGGGGTGGGAAAAGCGCCGCCAGCGGGATCAACCCGGTGCGGTAGAAGTCCTCCACGTCGTGGCATGCGTACGTGACGTCGTCGGCCCAGTCCATCACCTGCTCCTCGACCGGCACCGCGTCGTCGCTGCGGCCCGCCCTCACCCACGCGAACGCCTGCCGGTCGACCGCGTAGACACCCCACTTGGCGTGCCGCGCGGCATCGACGTCGCGGGGGGCGCGTTCCCAGGGGTACTTCGTCGCGGCGTCCAGGCAGGCCCTGGTCAGGTGCAGCCCGCGGTGGCCGGGGTACTTGTGCGCGGCGAGGAAGGTGAGGATGTGCAGGGTCTGGGCGTTGCCCTCGAAGCTGTCGAGCACCCCGCCCGCGAAGTGCAACTCGTCCATCGTCGCCCGCAGCGCGGTCTCGCCGGCGTGGCCGAAGGGCGGGTGGCCGATGTCGTGCGCCATGCAGGCCGCCTCGACCAGCGCCGGGTTCGGCCCGCCGTAGCGCCGCTCCAGGCGCTCGGCCATCCGCCGCCCCAGCTGGGCGACCTTCATCGAGTGGGTCAACCTGGTGTGGTAGGCGCCGAGTTCACCGCTGGCGACGACCTGGCTCTTGCCCGCGAGCGCGCGCCATTGCGTGGAGTACAGGATCCGGTCCACGTCGTGCTCGAATCCCGACCGCTGTCCGTCGTCTGCGACCCGTCGGCACAGAGAGTGTTGTTCCAGGTCGTCGTCGCTGTAGTGAGCCAGTCGCATGACGGGATGGTAGTGCCGTGACCGGGAGCGTCCACCTGGTATTGAACTGACTGCCGCCGGCCCCGGCGCAGAAGACACTGCGGGAGTCGGCGGCCCTGCTCCGCTGGCTGCCGCAGTGAGGCGCCGGCACCCTGAGGGCGCTTCCCTCGACGACCGCGGTTCACCGCATCCGCAGCTCGGCCCGGTCGAAGGCGGGAAGGACTTCGGACGCGAAGCGTTCGTTGGACGCGGCGACGAAGGACGGGTCGGCGTCGCGTGAGGCTGGGACGGCGACCAGCCGGTCGAGGCCGAGGCCGCGAAGCTCCGCGATGCGTTCGGTGAGCAGCGCGGGCGGGCCGGCCAGCGCGAACCGGCGGAGGAAGGCGTCGCTCTCCGCCGTGGCACTGATGTTCCTCCCCGCGGCCAACAGCTACTTCCGGCTCAGTCGTGCCGACCGTGCAAGCAAGCGGTGACGCTGGGACAGAGCGCTACAGCCCGGTGTCCCGGATACAACGCTGCCTTCGGGACAACCAGGAGTCAGGTACGGAGCGGCGACAAGCGAGGCCCCTGCCGGCTGTCGCCGCCCCGTCAGCGACAGCCGGCAAGGAACCCCGCTCCATCTCCGAGGCCTCAACCGCCGTTCTCCGCCTGGAACATCCAGTGGTGCTTCTCCAGGTCGCCTGTGAGCTGGATGAAGATGTCCTCCGTCACCGGGTCCGGTTCGCTGACCGAGTTCATACGTTCGCGCGAGCCGGCGATGACGGCCTCCAGGGCGGTGACCATCGTCCGTACGGCGTCGGTGTCCTTCTGCCAGCCCTCCTTGACCTTCTCGATGCTGCTCGCCGAGGAGACGGTCGAGGCGCGGCCGTCCGGCGGCAGGCCGAGTGCGGAGGCGCGCTCCGCGACCTTGTCGGAGTAGCTGCGGGCGGTGTCGACCACGTCGTCGAGCTGGAGGTGGATCGAGCGGAAGCGCGGCCCGACCACGGTCCAGTGGATCTGCTTGGCGACGAGTGAGAGGTCGACGAGGTCCACGAGTGCTCCCTGCAAGGCCACACCGACGATCTTGAGGTCGTCATCCGGAAGCGTGCTCTTCACTGCGTAGGTCACGTCTGTCTCGCTTTCTCTCGGCCGGCCCTGTATTTCCCACGGACCGTGTAACCGGATGAGCGCGTGCAATTCATCGTGCGGCGGGCACATGAGGGTCCGCCACGGAACGTGTCCGGTCAACTGCGGTACGGCACCGGCAACGCCGGGAAATCCGCGTGAACCGCGGGCGGGGATCGCCGACACTGTGCGTATGGCCGACGACTGGGCGAGCACCCTGGACCGCACGTACGACAGCTCCTCCGGCGCGGTCCGCTGGGGCGTACTCGGACGGGAGGACGCGCCGCCCGTGGTGCTGCTTCACGGGACGCCGTGGTCGTCCTTCACCTGGCGCGGCGTCGCCCGCGCGCTCGCGCAGCGATTCCGGGTCCACGTATGGGACATGCCGGGTTACGGCACCTCCCAGAAGTACGAGGGCCAGGACGTCTCGCTCGCCGCCCAGGGGCTGATCTTCACCGAACTGCTCGACCACTGGGGCCTGGGCACCGGCAGCGGACGGCAACCAGCCGTGCTGGCACACGACTTCGGCGGCTGTGTCGCACTCCGTGCCCACCTGCTGCACGGTGCGGGCTACGCGCGCCTCGCGCTCGTCGACCCGGTGGCGCTCGCGCCGTGGGGCTCGCCCTCGTACCGGCTGCTGGGCGGTCATGCCGGGGTGTTCGGGCAGCTGCCGCCCGCACTGCACGAGGCGCTGGTACGCGAGTACGTCAGCTCGGCGAGCGCCCCCGGACTGCACCCGCAGGTGCTGGAGCAGCTCGCCGCGCCCTGGCTGGGCGAGGACGGACAGAGCGCCTTCTACCGGCAGATCGCGCAGAACGACCAGCGCTTCACGGACGAAATCGAGGGCCGCTACGGGGAGTTGGAGCTTCCTGTGCTGATCTGCTGGGGAACGGCCGACACGTGGATCCCGGTCGACCGTGCCCACAGGCTGGCCGGTCTGATCCCCGGCGCCCGGCTCCAGCTGATCGACGGCGCGGGCCACCTCGTACAGGAGGACGCGCCGGCGCAACTCACCGCCGCACTGGGGGACTTCCTGCGCGACTGACCTGCACTTCGGCGTTACGGGCCGGAGGCCACCGCACGCCGTCAGCCGCCCTTCGCCGTCCAACGGCCGTACCGCAACCCCCCGTTCATCACCAGTAGGACGCAACTTCCGACAGAAAAAACTACGGGTCAAGGTTGCCGCGGCTACGGTGCAGCCAATGTTGCAGGCCGGTATCGAGCGGGCGCCCCTGCCTCCGCTCCGCACTGAACTTCCCTCTCCTGCACCCGGGTTGACGGCTCCGTCCGACCGGGTGCAGGTGCAGACGGCCGAGGCACCCGGGCAGCGGGACCACACACGGGACCCCTACCTCGACAACGCGAAGTACCTGACGGTCGTGCTCGTCGCAATCGGTCATGCGTGGGCGCCCCTGACGTCTGACAGCCGCGTCGCCAGCGCCCTCTACTACCTGCTGTACACCTTCCACATGCCGGCGTTCATCGTCGTCTCCGGATACCTCTCGCGCGGCTTCGACGGCCGGCACCGCCAGGTCCGGCGGCTGGTCACGAGCGTCCTGGTGCCCTATCTCGTCTTCCAGACGCTCTACGTGCTCTGGATCCGCCGCACCGGCGCGGACCCGGACCGTGAACTGCGGTACCAGGAGCCGGGGTTCGCCCTGTGGTTCCTGGTCGCGCTGTTCCTGTGGCGGCTGACGGCCCCGCTGTGGAACGTGCTGCGGTATCCGCTGTCCGTCGCGGTGGCCGTGGGCGTGGCGGCGAGCGTCACGCCCAGCATCGACGCCGACCTGAGCCTGATG
>DATMEI010000655.1:0-4632 GCA_035556995.1 Streptomyces sp. | reverse complement strand
CTCGTGCTCGCCCTCGACGCTGCCGAGCACCTCCCGGGCCTTGGCGTGCTTTCCGACAGAGATCAGGAACCGTGGCGACTCGGGGATGACGAAGGACAGCAGGAAGTAGGCGACGGACGGGATCACCATGACCCCGAGCATCCACTGCCAGGCTTCCAGCCCGGCTATCTCACCGCGCTGGTCACCGTCGGCGAGGCTGAGGATCGCGAAGTTGACCAGCTGGGACACGGCGATGCCGAGGACGATCGCGCCCTGCTGGAAGGAGGCCAGACGGCCGCGGTACGCCGGCGGGGAGACCTCGGCGATGTAGGCGGGCCCGATCACCGAGGCCATGCCGATGGCGACACCGCCGAGCACACGCCACAGCGCCAGGTCCCACAGTGCGAAGGGCAGCGCCGATCCGACGGCGCTCACGGTGAAGATCACCGCGGCGATCTGCATGACGCGGATGCGTCCGATGCGGTCGGCGAACCGGCCCGCGATGGTCGCGCCTATCGCGCAGCCGATCAGCGCGGCGGCGATCACCTGCGCCAGGAGGGCCGAGCCGATGTCGAACCGGCCGCGTACCGCCTCGACAGCTCCGTTGATCACGGAGCTGTCGTAGCCGAAGAGGAAGCCGCCCATGGCGGCGGATGCTGCGATGAAGACGACACGTCCGAGCGGGGCGGTCTGCCCGCCTGCCGACGTCGGCGCCGCTTGAGGGGTGCTGGACAAGATCTCTCCTGGGCTGCCCGGCGCCTGAGCCGGGTTCGGGATTGCGTCGCCTTCGATGCGGGCACGCGAACTCTGAGGACACGCACCACGGCTTGAAGGTAAAAGTGACGTTGCAGAGACTATGACTTTAAGTGTCGAAGTCAATACCTCAGAAAGAATGAGTTCACGTCTGCGTCATCGCGAGGGTTGTTCAAAGTGTGAAGGGATGGAGCGTTCCGCCGCGTCCGGCGCCGCTCAACTCAGGCGCTGACTGATGACCTTGGAGACTCCGTCACCCTGCATCGAGACGCCGTACAGGGCGTCGCCGACCTCCATCGTCCGCTTCTGGTGCGTGATGACGATCAACTGGGAGCTGTCCTTGAGCTCCTCCATGATCCCGATCAGCCGCTGGAGGTTGGTGTCGTCGAGAGCCGCCTCCACCTCGTCCATGACGTAGAACGGGCTGGGCCGCGCCTTGAAGATCGACACCAGCAGCGCCACCGCCGTGAGCGACCGCTCACCGCCGGAGAGCAGCGAGAGCCGCTTGACCTTCTTGCCCGGAGGCCGCGCCTCGACGTCGACACCGGTGGCGAGCATGTCGTCCGGATTGGTCAGCACCAGACGGCCCTCGCCGCCCGGGAAGAGGCGTGAGAAGACGCCCTCGAACTCGCGCGCCGTGTCGTAGTAGGCCTGCGTGAAGACCTGCTCGACGCGCTCGTCGACCTCCTTCACGACCTGCAGCAGATCGGCACGTGTCTTCTTCAGATCCTCAAGCTGCTCGCTGAGGAACTGGTGCCGCTCCTCCAGCGCCGCGAACTCCTCCAGCGCCAGCGGGTTGATCTTCCCCAGCTGCTGGTACGCACGCTCGGCGGACTTCAGCCGCTTCTCCTGCTCCGCACGCACGAAGGGGACCGGCATGTTCCGCGGGTGCTCGGGGTCCTCCGGCAGTTCCTCGCCCTCCGCCGGCAGCGACGGCGGTACGAGCTGGTCGGGGCCGTAGTCACCGACCAGGCCCGCGGGCTCGACTCCCAGCTCCTCCAGCGCCTTGGTCTCCAGCTGTTCCACCCGCATACGCTTCTCGGCGCCGAGCACCTCACCGCGGTGCATCGAGTCGGTCAGCTTGTCGAGCTCGTCCTTCAGCTCACGTCCCTCGTTGCGCTCGGCGACCAGCGCGCGTTCACGCTCGCTCTTCGCCTGCCCGGCGGCCTCGCGCTCCTCCTGCGCGCGGCTGAGGGACGCCTCGACGTGTGCCAGCAGCTGACGTGTGCCGGAAGCCACCGCTCCGGCCACCTCGGCCTCGTGCCGCATCCGGGCACGGCGCTGCTCCGCACGCGCCCGCGCCTCACGCTCTGCGCGCGCCGCACGATCGAGTGAATCCGCCCGTCCCGCCAGGGACTTGACCCGCTCCTCGTGGGTGCGTACCTGAAGCCGGGCCTCCATCTCGGTCTGCCGGGCGTTGGCACCGTCGGCCGAGAGCCGGTCCCGCAAGGACGTGTCGGGCTCGACGTCGCCGTCCTCCTGCGCCTCCTCGGCGACCTCAAGCCGCTCGGCCAGCTCCTCGGCCTCCTCGGTCGCCCGTAGAAGCGCCGCCTCCGCCTTGGCGACCGCCGCCGCCGTACGTTCAGCCTCGCCGGCCGCACCCCGCGCCTGACCGCCCAGCGTCCCGAGCCGCCCGGCGATCTGCGACTTCTCCTTGTCCGCCGCGCTGCGCCGTGCCCCCAGCTCCTCGACGCGTGCCGCGCGTTCGCGCCGCCGCGTCCTGGCCTGCTCCTGCTCCTCACTCGACTCCGTGTGCCGCGCCGCCAGCTCCTCCAGCTCCGCCGCGGCCTCGTCAACGGATGCCTGTGCCTCCAGGAGGCTGGGGGCGCCTGCGGAGCCGCCCTGCGCGAAGTGCGCGCCGAGCACGTCTCCCTCGGCGGTCACAGCCACAGAGCCCGGGCGGGCCGAGACGAGCTGCTCGGCGTCCTCCAGCGTCTCCACGACCAGCACGTTCCGCAGCAGCATGCGGACAGCGGGCATCAGCGCTTCCGGGCCCCGAACGAACTGCGCTGCCGTCGGCGCCCCTTCCCCGCCGGCCGCCGCCGCAGCAGCAGCCTCGGAGCCCTCGACGCCGCCCGGCCCGGAGCCGAGCAGCAGGGCCGCACGACCCGCGTCGTTCTTGCGCAGCAGACGCAGCGCGTCGGCCGCGGTCGAGGTGTCGGCGACAGCCACAGCATCGGCCGCCGCTCCGAGAGCCGCCGCGACCGGTACCTCGAACCCGGGTGTGACGGTGAGCAGTTCAGCCGCAGGGCCGAGGAGTCCGGTGAGCCGGTCGGTCGCGGCGAGCAGAGCGCCCGTACCGTCCTTGCGGCGCAGACCGAGCGCGAGGGCGTCGTGCCGTGCGGAAGTGGCGGCCCGCTCACGCTCCACGGTGGTGACGGCCTCGCGTGCCGCGGAGAGCGCCGCCTCCGCGTCAGCCAGTTCGCGCTTGGCGGTCTCGTGCTGTTCGGCCAGCTGCTCGTCGCCCTGGTCCAGTCCGTCGACTTCCGCCTGGAGGGTCTCGTACTCCTCCTGGGCCGCCGCCGCGCGTTGCTGCGCCTCGTCCCGTGCCGCGGTCAGCCGGTCGATCTCGGACTGTGCCGAGGAGGCCCGGCTACGGGCGGCGTTGACCTGGCCGTGGAGCCTGGCCAGCCCTTCACGGCGGTCGGCGATGGCGCGCGCCACGTCCTTGAGGCGCCGCTCCTCGTCATGCAGCTGCCGCTCCAGCTCCGCACGGTGCGCGACAGTGTCGTCCAGCGCCCGTTCGGCCGCCTCCAGCGCGGCCTCAAGTTCGGCCTCCTGCTCGCGGATACGGGACGCCTCGCGTTCCATGTCCTCCGGGTCCCGGCCGCGGCGCTCCTCCTCCGGAGCGGCCTTCGCGTGCTGAACCCGCTGGTCTGCCAGGCCGATGGTGCCGCGTACGCGCTCCGCCAGCTGGGAGAGTTCGTACCAGGTGTGCTGGGCCCGTTCCAGACGCGGTGTCAGCGTCCGTACCTGCTGTTCCAGATCGGCCTCGCGGCGCAGCGCTTCCTTCAGCCGGGCCTCGACCGAGTCCTTCCGCTCCTTGAGCGCGGCCTCGTCCTCGACCTCCGCCTTCAGGGTTCTGCGCAGCGTGACGAGGTCGTCGGCGAGCAGCCTCAGCCGGGCATCCCGCAGATCTGCCTGGATGACCTGTGCCTTGCGTGCGACGGCCGCCTGACGGCCCAACGGCTTGAGCTGTCGTCGCAGCTCGTCTGTGAGGTCCTGTACGCGCGCGAGGTTGGCCTGCATCGCGTCCAGCTTCCGCAGCGCCTTCTCCTTGCGCTTGCGGTGCTTGAGCACACCTGCCGCTTCCTCGATGAACGCGCGGCGCCCCATCGGGTCGGCGTGCAGGACGCCGTCGAGCTGGCCCTGGCCGACGATGACGTGCATCTCCCGCCCGATGCCCGAGTCGGACAACAGCTCCTGGATGTCCAGCAGACGGCAGGTGTCGCCGTTGATCTGGTACTCGCTGCCGCCGTTGCGGAACATGATCCGCGTGATGGTGACTTCCGAGTAATCGATGGGCAGCGCGCCGTCGTTGTTGTTGATGGTGAGGGAGACCTCGGCGCGGCCGAGCGGCGGACGGCCGGTCGTACCGGCGAAGATGACGTCCTCCATCTTGCCGCCGCGCAGCGACTTGGCGCCCTGCTCCCCCATCACCCACGACAGGGCGTCGACCACGTTGGACTTGCCCGAGCCGTTGGGACCGACGACGCACGTGATGCCGGGTTCGAAGCGCAGCGTCGTGGCGGAGGCGAAGGACTTGAATCCCCGCAGTGTCAGGCTCTTCAGGTGCACGCCGTCGGACTCTAGTCCACTTGCCCTGCCGGACGGCCCCGGTCCGGCGACGCAGCGTGCCGAAGTCACGTTGAGCCGTTCGGTTTCGCCGAGGTAGGTGGG
>DATMEI010000654.1:0-2088 GCA_035556995.1 Streptomyces sp. | reverse complement strand
CGTGGCCGACGTGCCTACGAGTCGGCGAGTTGGGGTGGGAAGCCGCCGGTCGCGATCGGGCCCCAGCGGTCGGGCTCGATGCGGATGATGCACTTCCCCTGCTCCGCCATCGCGGCGCGGTACTCGTCCCAGTCGGGGTGCTCGCCCGAGATGTTGCGGAAGTACTCCACCAGCGGCTCCACCGAGTCCGGGGCGTCGACGACCTCGGCTTCGCCGTCGATCTGCACCCACGGGCCGTTCCACTCGTCGGAGAGCACCACCACGCTCACACGCGGGTCACGGTGGGCGTTGCGGGTCTTGGCGCGCTCGGGATAGGTCGAGACGACGATGCGTCCCGAGTCGTCCACACCGCACGTGAGCGGCGAGGCCTGGGGCGATCCGTCAGCACGCCGAGTGATCAGCAGGGCGCGGTGGCGCGGGCGTACGAAGTCGAGCAGACCGGCCAGCTCGACACGGGTGTTGGTGGCGATGGAAGGGCTCATGCAGCCGAACGTACGCCATCGGACCGGGCCTTTGAATCTCTCGGGCGGCGGCGGACACCCAGGTGGGCGGCGGCCCGGAGCGCACTGATGTCACAGACCACACCGCGACTCCGTCCTTCCTTCCAGTGAGCATTGAGACAGCGCCCGGCAGAGATCCGGCGCCGGGGCGAGGAAGGCGAGGCGGGAGATGGCGGAGATGGCGAACGGCAGCACAGAGGCGGGAGCAGGGCGCGGGTTCGCGACGGCGGTGGCACTCGTGACCGGAGCCGGCACGGCGGTGGCGGGCTGGTGGTCGCTGACAGCCCCCCGCTCCTTCGCGGACGCCGTCGGCTTCCCCGGCTCCACGGCGAACGGCGACGGACTGCACTTCCTGCACGACGTGGGCGCCTTCCAGCTCGGCCTGGCGGTGGCCTTGCTGCTCGCGTGCCTGTGGTACGACGCTCTGGCCACCGCGCTCGCCGCTTTCGTCGTCGCCGGAGGCATCCACACCGTCAACCACGCCGTGGACCTCGACCACGGCGGTCAGGGCTGGCACATCGCGGTACTCGGCGCAGTGACCCTGGCGGCGGCGCTCGCACTGGGCGTCCGGCTGCGCGGGCTGGGCTGGGTCGTGGGCGGGGTGAGCACAGCGGCCCGGCCCGAACTGGCCCCCTACGTACGGCAGAAGACGGTACTGCTGACGACGTACCGGCGGGACGGCCGCAGCGGCAGCACACCCGTCAGCATCGCCGTCGACGGGGAACACGCCTACATCCGCAGCTTCGCGAACTCCGTCAAGACCCGTCGCCTGAACCGCGATCCGCGGGCCCTCCTCGCACCCTCCACCGCGCTCGGCAAACGGCCGGGCACGCAACTCCCCGCCCGGCTGCGGCGGTTGGAGCACGGCAGTACGGAAGACCGGCACGCCGCGAAGCTGCTGCGCACCAAGCACCCGATGCTGCACGGGGTGATGGTGCCCTTCATGCACCGGACGCTGCTGCGGCGGAAGGCCGGCTACACCGTGCACTTCGAGCTGACGGTGGACACGGCGGACGGGAGGCGCTGAGAGACGCGCTCGCCCTGGAACCGTCCGGCAGAGGTGACTTGGCGCCTTGACGGCCCTTCAGGTGTCGCACTCCAGCACCGTGCGGCACAGCCCGCAGCGTGCCCTCACCATGCCGCGCACCGGGACGCGGATGCGCTGATGGCAGACGGGGCAGGGAAAGGAGACCCGCAGCGGCGAATGGTTCTCGAACGAGTAGGACTCGGCGTCCACCGCCTGCGGGAGGGGACCGGCATGGTCCTGCGCGCGGCGGCGGTCCCTGGCGTACCGGCGGCGGTCGGCCCAGCCGGAGCCGGCCAGCGGCGGCCGTGTCTCGTCCGCGTGCGCAAGGGCCCGGCCCCGCACGTACGCCTCGTACGCCTGCGGGCTGGTGAACCACACCGCAGGGTCCTCACCGAAGACGGCGGCCCTCTTCGCCATGACGTAGCCGAACTCCTCAGGTGTGAGATAGCCGAGCTTCTGCGACGAGAGCTGGTCCTGCCGGAACGCGTCCAGCGGCAGCCAGCCCGCCCCGAGATAGGTGGTCGCGGTGTCGGTGAGGATCTCGTTGTCCTCGGTGCCGTG
>DATMEI010000653.1:0-2477 GCA_035556995.1 Streptomyces sp. | reverse complement strand
CTTCCGGCGATGGCGATGACGGCGGCTCCCCCCGAATCAGCGATACGACCCCGGGTGACTGCCCCGTACTCGGTGTGCTCATGTGCCTCAACCGTCCCCTCGACCGGCGCGTGTGAGCATCGTGCCACCCCAAGTGGCCGCTATGTGACCGAGTGCCCCTGATCAGCCCCAGATGGGGGGGTAAGGATTAATCAGAAAGCCCCCGTACGGAGGTCGGCGTCAGGCCGGTGGCAACGCCGGCATCAGGGCCGGCAGCAGGGCCGACAACCGATGTCAACGCGACGCACGGCATGATGGTCCGTATGCGTGCGGTGGTGCAGAGGGTGGACGGCGCGAGTGTCGTCGTCGAGGGCGAGACGGTCGGGGAGATCAGCGGCGAGGGACTGTGCGTCCTCGTCGGGGTGACCCACGAGGACACCAAGGAGAAGGCGGCGCAGCTGGCCCGCAAGCTCTGGTCGGTCCGGATTCTCGAGGGCGAGAAGTCCTGCTCGGACGTGAATGCGCCGTTGCTGGTGATTTCGCAGTTCACTCTCTACGGGGACGCCCGCAAGGGCCGCCGCCCCACCTGGAACGCGGCGGCGCCCGGCGAGGTGGCCGAGCCGTTGGTCGACGAGGTGGTCGCGCAGCTGCGTGCCCTCGGCGCACAGGTGGAGACCGGGCGGTTCGGGGCGGCGATGCGTGTCTCGCTCACCAATCACGGCCCGTTCACCGTGCTCGTCGAGGTGTAGACGCCCCGGGTGGCCGGGCGGCGGGGCGGCCGGGGGCAGCTGGGCGACTACGGCTCGACGACCGGCTCCTGCGCGGCGGCCGTGGCGCCCGCCAGCAGCTCCGCGTCCAGCGGCACATTGCGCTTGATCAGTGCGAGAGCGATCGGCCCGAGCTCGTGATGGCGTGCGGAGGTGGTGATGAAGCCCAGCTGACGCCCCTCCTCGCCGTCCGCCGCGAGCCGGACGGGGGTGCCGTGGCCCGGCAGGTGCACCTCACTGCCGTCCAGATGCAGGAAGACCAGACGACGCGGCGGCTTCCCCAGGTTGTGGACGCGGGCGACGGTCTCCTGGCCGCGGTAGCAGCCCTTCTGCAGATGGACCGCGCTGCCGATCCAGCCCAGCTCGTGCGGGATGGTGCGGTGGTCGGTCTCGAAGCCGAGGCGGGGCCGGTGGGTCTCGATACGCAGCGCCTCGTACGCCAGGATCCCGGCGGCCGGGCCGTTCGCCGCGGCGAACGACTCGAGGCCGGCGCGCGGCAGGAACAGATCGCGCCCGTGCGGAGTCTCCCGTACGACGACGTCCTTCGGCACCTCGGCGATGGAGCCGGCCGGCAGATGGACGACCGCGAACTCCTCGGTACGGTCCGCCACTTCGACCCGGTAGAAGAACTTCATCGACTCCAGATAGCCGATCAGCGCCTCCTGCGTACCGGGCTCGACATGCGCCCAGACCGTCTCGCCGTCGTCCACGAGATACAGGGCGTGCTCGATATGGCCGTGCGCGGAGAGGATCAGCGCCTCGGTGGCCCGGCCCGTCGGCAGGTCGCTCATGTGCTGGGTGAGCAGCAGATGCAGCCAGCTCAGCCGGTCGTCGCCGGTGACGGCGACGACGCCGCGGTGCGAGAGATCGACGAAGCCGTTGCCGTCGGCGAGGGAGCGCTGTTCGGGGAACAGATCGCCGTAGTGCGCGGCGACTCCTTCGTCGGGCCCTTCGGCGGCAACCGCGCCGGGAAGGAACAGCAGAGGGCTGGTCGGTGAGTGTCGCTGCATACGGGCAAGCCTACGGCTCGGGCGTGGAAACACCCGAGGCGCACTTGGTACAGCGTCCGAAGATCGCGAAGTGCTTCATGTCCGTCTCGAAGCCGAACGTCTCCCGCAGCTTGGCGGTGAACTCCGCCGCGACCGACACATCCGCCTCGATCACATTCGTACAGTCCCGGCAGACCAGGTGGATGTGGTGGTGGCGGTCGGCCAGGTGGTACGTCGGCGCACCGTGGCCGAGGTGGGCGTGGGAGACCAGGTTCAGCTCCTCCAGGAGCTCCAGGGTCCGGTACACCGTGGAGATGTTCACGCCGGAGGCGGTTTTGCGCACCTCGGAGAGGATGTCGTCCGGGGTGGCGTGCTCCAGGGTGTCGACGGCTTCGAGGACAAGCTGGCGCTGGGGGGTCAGCCGGTAGCCGCGCTGCCGCAGATCACTCTTCCAGTCGGTGCTCACCACGCCCCCAGTGTAGGCAGGGCCGTGCGCCTGCCGGGCTTGAACCGGGCCCGCCCGGCACACGAAGGCCGGGCGGGATGTGCGTGACGCGGTGCGTGAACTGCTTCGGGGCTACTTGAAGAAGGCGATTCCGTCGTCGGGAAGGTCACCGATGTCCTTGGCCCACGCCTCCACCTGCTCCGGCGAGACGACCTTCTTCAGATGCGCCGACATGTACGGGCGCAGCGGGATCTCCGGGGTGGACTTCTCGCCCACCCACATCAGATCGCCCTTCAC
>DATMEI010000652.1:0-5926 GCA_035556995.1 Streptomyces sp. | reverse complement strand
CGGCACGCGCGAAGTTCACGCTGCCCAGGGTGAGCACGCCCGCGGTGCCGGCCACCGCCGAGAGCCTGAGTACGTCACGTCTTCCCACACGGGTCATGCCCGCCTCCCCCTGCGCCGCCCGGCGCGCCCGTCACTTCGGTCGCGCGGCGCCACCAGGGACGCCACGACTCACCGTTCTACGCGCAGCAGGCGGGCGGGGGAACCCCTGTGGATAACTCGGAGGCGGGCACCCACCTCGGGCATCGCCTCGGGCCCCCGCCCCCGGACCCGCCGTATCCGCCCGGCTGTTCAGCCGCTCAACGGCGCAGGACCTTCGCGAAGAAGATCAGGCCCACCACGACCACGACCAGGACCAATGGGATGACGACCCACATCCACCACCGGTTGCTGCTGCTCTTGCTGTGGGAGCCGGAGGTGGAGTTGTGGCTCGTACCGGCCGTGCTGGTGCTGGTGCTGCTGCCGGACGTGCTGGTCTTGCTGATCCCTCCGCTGCTGCTGACGGTGCCGCGCTTGGAGCTGCTGCCGCCCGAAGTGGTGGTCTTACTGATGCCCCCGCTGGTGCTGACGGTGCCGCCACTGGAGCTGGAACTCGAACTCGAACTGGAGCTGGAGCTCGAACTCGAACTGGAGCTGGAGCTCGAACTCGACGTGGAACTCGAACTGGAGCTCCTGCTCCCCCCGCTGCTGCCTCCGGATATGCGCCCCGGTGCGGCCTGCGTCCGGGTGCCGTCGCCTGACTGTCCGTACGAAGACGTCACCCCGGAATCGGCGGACCTCCCGCCCGAACCGCCCGAACCGCCCGAAGCCGCATCCGACGCGGCGTACGCCGTCCCCGCCGTACCCCCGAGCAGGACGCCGAGTAGCAGGACAGAAGTGACAACACGCATGTTTTCCCCCGTAGTCGTGGTCGCGGAAGAGCATGGCAGAACCGCCTGCTCCGCGAACAGACGGCCGATCCGCACCCAGCACCGTAGACGATGTGAGATTGCCCGCAGCAACGACTCCGGGGCGGCGCCCGTACCGCTCGTATGCTCGGTTCATGACTTCGAGTGCGCAGGCAGCCCCCACCGCCACCGCAATGCGGCGTGCCCTCCGCCGTGCCCGTGACGGGGTGACGCTCGACGCTGCCGAAGCGGCCGTACTGCTGCAGGCGAGAGGCGACGATCTCGCCGAACTCGCCAAGTCCGCAGCGCGGGTGCGCGACGCAGGGCTGGAGGCGGCGGGACGTCCCGGGGTGATCACGTATTCGCGCGGGGTCTTCATCCCGCTCACCCGGCTGTGCCGGGACAAGTGCCACTACTGCACCTTCGTGACCGTCCCGGGCAAGCTCCGCCGTGACGGTCACGGGATGTTCCTGTCGCCCGACGAGGTGCTGGACATCGCGCGCCGCGGCGCCGAAGCAGGCTGCAAGGAGGCCCTGTTCACGCTCGGCGACAAGCCGGAGGACCGCTGGCCCGAAGCCCGCGAATGGCTGGAGTCGCACGGCTACGACGACACGCTTTCGTACGTACGGGCCATGGCCATCCGCGTCCTGGAGGAGACGGGGCTGCTGCCGCACCTCAACCCCGGCGTCCTGTCCTGGTCCGACTTCCAGCGGCTCAAGCCCGTCTCGCCGTCCATGGGCATGATGCTGGAGACCACGGCCGAGCGCCTGTGGAGCGAACCGGGCGGCCCGCACCACGGATCGCCCGACAAGGAACCGGCGGTGCGGCTGCGCGTGCTGGAGGACGCCGGGCGTTCCAACGTCCCCTTCACCACCGGGCTGTTGATCGGTATCGGTGAGACGTACGAAGAGCGTGCCGAGTCGCTCTTCTCGCTGCGCCGCATCCAGCGTGCTTACCACGGCATTCAGGAACTCATCATGCAGAACTTCCGCGCCAAGCCGGACACGGCCATGCGCGGAATGCCAGACGCCGAACTCGAGGAGCTGGCCGCCACGATCGCGGTGGCCCGGCACATCATGGGCCCCTCCGCCCGCATCCAGGCACCGCCGAACCTGGTGGACGGGGAGTACGCGATGCTCATCGGCGTCGGCATCGACGACTGGGGCGGCGTCTCCCCGCTGACCCAGGACCACGTCAATCCCGAGCGTCCCTGGCCGCAGATCGACGAACTGGCGCAGCACACAGCCGACTCCGGCTTCGAACTGCGTGAACGTCTCCCCATCTATCCCGAGTTCATCCAGCGCGGCGAACCCTGGCTCGACCCCCGGCTGCTGCCGCACGTCGAAGCGCTGGCCGAACCGGACACGGGACTCGCCCGTGAGGACGCCCCTGTCGTGGGCCGTCCGTGGCAGGAGCCCGACGAGGGCTACCTCGCACCGTCCGGACGTACGGACCTGCACCGCACCATCGACACCGACGGGCGCACAACGGACCGCAGGGACGACTTCGACGAGGTCTACGGCGACTGGGAGAGCCTGCGTGAACAGGCGAAGCCCGGAATGGCACCGCAGCGCATCGACACGGACGTGCGTACGGCCCTGACCCGCGCCGCCGACGACCCCACCCGCCTCACCGACGACGAAGCGCTCGCTCTGCTGCACGCGGACGGTCCCGCCCTGGACGCGCTGTGCGGCATCGCCGATCAGCTGCGCCGCGACGTGGTCGGCGACGACGTGACGTACATCGTCACGCGCAACATCAACTTCACCAACGTCTGCTACACCGGCTGCCGTTTCTGCGCCTTCGCGCAGCGCCGCACCGACGCCGACGCCTACACCCTCTCCCTGGACCAGGTCGCCGACCGCGCCCAGCAGGCGTGGGAGGTGGGCGCGGTCGAGGTGTGCATGCAGGGCGGCATCCACCCGGACCTGCCGGGCACCGCCTACTTCGACATCGCCCGCGCGGTGCGGGAGCGCGTGCCGGGCATGCACGTGCACGCCTTCTCTCCGATGGAGGTCGTCAACGGCGCCAGCCGTACGGGCCTCTCGATCCGCGACTGGCTTTCGGAGGCGCGCGACGCGGGCCTCGGTTCGATCCCCGGCACCGCAGCGGAGATCCTCGACGACGAGGTCCGCTGGATCCTCACCAAGGGCAAACTCCCGGCCGCCACCTGGGTCGAGGTCGTCGAGACGGCGCACGAGCTGGGCATCCGTTCGTCCTCCACGATGATGTACGGGCACGTGGACCAGCCCCGGCACTGGCTTGGCCACTTCCGGCAGCTCGCGCGCAGCCAGCAGTCGGCGCTGGAGAAGGGCGTCGAGGGCTTCACCGAGTTCGTCACGCTGCCCTTCATCCACACGAACGCGCCCGTCTATCTGGCAGGCATCGCCCGCCCCGGCCCCACCACCCGCGACAACCGGGCGGTGACCGCGATGGCGCGGCTGCTGCTGCACCCGTACATCACCAACATCCAGACAAGCTGGGTCAAACTCGGCACGGAAGGTGCGGCGGAGATGCTCCGCTCCGGGGCCAACGACCTGGGCGGGACGCTCATGGAGGAGACGATCTCCCGGATGGCCGGGTCCTCCTACGGCTCGTACCGCTCCGTCCAGGATCTGATCGCCATCGCCGACGCGGCAGAGCGCCCCGCACGCGCCCGTACGACGCTGTACGGCGAGGTGACCGAGGAGCGGCAGCGGGCGGCCCGGCAGTCCGACGGACACCTGCCGGAATTGCTTCCAGTGTTGGAAAACTGAACCGGCGTTCTAGAGTGCAGACCGGCCGAGGGCTCTCCTTCCCTCCGCCTGTCCTTGTCTGCCGTCACACCCAGGGGAGAGAGACATGGCCGCTTCAGGCGGTGATGCCGTATGGGGCCGCACCGAGCAGCAGGATTTCCGCAGCAGGGTGCGCGGCTGCCTGCTGGGCGGTGCGATCGGTGACGCGCTCGGCGCAGGCGTCGAGTTCGACTCGCTGGACGTGATCCGGCAGACGCACGGTGCCTCCGGGGTGACCGATTTCGTCCCGGCGTACGGCCGGCGTGGATCCATCACCGACGACACCCAGATGACGCTCTTCACCGTGGACGGCCTCGTACGCGCGCACGTACGCCGTGACACGGGCGCCTGGCACCCGCCCACCGATGTGCACGCCGCCTACCGAAGATGGGCTGCCACGCAGCGGGACTGGGGCCCGGACGAGCGGAAGAAGGAGGACGGCTGGCTGGCGCACGAGGAGTGGCTCTACGCGCGGCGAGCGCCCGGAAACGCGTGCCTGAGCGGACTGGCCGACGAACGCATAGGGACCCTCGACAAGCCCAAGAACCCGGAGTCGAAGGGCTGCGGCACAGTGATGCGGTCCGCACCGTTCGGGCTGCTGGTCGGCTGGGAGCCGCAGTTGGTCTTCCAGCTGTCCGTCGAGTGCGCAGCACAGACGCACGGCCATCCGACGGGATACCTGGCGGCGGGTGCGTTCTCCGCGATCGTGCACGCCCTGGCCCGCGGGGACACCCTCGACCACGCGGTGCAGAAGGCCCTGGTCCAGCTGTCCGCCCGGCCGGGCCACGAGGAGACGTCGCAGGCACTGAAGCGGGCGCTCGGCGCCGTACGGCAGGGCATGCCGACGGCGGAACGGGTCGAGTCGCTGGGGGAGGGGTGGACGGCCGAGGAAGCTCTCTCGATCGGCGTCTACTGCGCCCTGGTCGCCGAAGACGTACGCCACGGGCTGCTGCTGGCCGTGAACCACGGGGGAGACAGCGACTCCACCGGCTCGGTCTGCGGGAACCTGCTCGGCACCATCCACGGGGAGACAGCTCTTCCGCCGGGCTGGGTCGCGGGGTTGGAGGGACGCGCGACGGTTCTCGAAATCGCCGACGACTTCGCCATGGAGATGACTCAGGGCCCGGCACTGCACGCCCCCGGAGCGGCGTCTCCGGCGTGGCTGGCCCGCTACCCGCGTGCATGACCGCTCTTCGGGGAGGGGAAGGACGGTCACGCGGGGAGGACGGGTCGACGCGGGCCGCACCACACATGGGAGAGCCCTCTCGGCAGGGACGGCGGACCGGTCGAGAGGGCTCTGCTCCACACCGACGCCGCTATGGCGGCGTCAACAGCCCGGTGGTGTCAGCGAGTTCCGCGCATCGACGGCTCAGCCGGTACCACCGGAGCCGCCGTCGCGCACCTCGGCGACGAAGCCCGCCCACGGTCCTGGGGAGAAGCTCAGTGCCGGCCCTTCGGGGACCTTCGAGTCACGTACCGCCACCGCGCTCGGTGTGGGGGACTTGATCTCGACGCACGCACCATTGGCCGAGTAGCTCGATTTGATCCAGTGGGTGGTGTTTCCCTGGTGAATTGCCATGTCTGCTCCGGTTGTTCGACTCGTGTGATCGACCGTACGCCTCGATTTCCCAAAGCGAAGCGGCCGTTCACTCGACCGGATGGCATATTCCAGGGGATCCTTCACGCCGCTATTCGCGGGGTGTACGCTCTCCGCGCTCAGCCGCGGGCATACTCCTTTGCCACATTCTCGATGAACTCCCGTGTCTGGTCGGGGTTGAGCGCTTCGGCCCGCAAATGCTCGTACATGACGCTGTAACTCTGCACATCGTGTGCCTTCTCCAGATAAAGGTCACTGGTGACCCCCTCCAGATACACGACCGACGAGTCAGAGGCGTCGGGAAACTCCAGGATGGCGTACTGCCCGTTGACGCCGGGGTGCGCGCCCATCGAAAAGGGCATCACCTGGACTGTGACGTGCGGCAGTTGGGAGACCTCGTTCAGCCGCTCCAGCTGCTCCACCATCGTCTGACGCCCGCCGACCGCGCGGCGCAGTGCCGATTCGTCCAGCACCGCCCAAAGCCGGAGCGGATGACGCAGATCGTTGATCCGGTCCTGACGGCGCATCCGTACCTGCACGCGCTTTTCGATGTCGGCCGGCGTCGCCTCGGGAGACGCGCCCTCGCAGACGGCCTCCGCGTACGCGTGTGTCTGCAACAGGCCCGGCACGACCTGGGGTTCGTACACACGCAGTGAGGCCGCGTCCGTCTC
>DATMEI010000651.1:0-2035 GCA_035556995.1 Streptomyces sp. | reverse complement strand
CTTCACGCGCCCGCTCCCTCCTCGATGCCGCTGCACCCGGCCGTCGGAGAGAGCTGATCCGCCCCCGCATATTCTGGGGACCGCAACGTCCACCGTCCCCAGGAGCGCTCCTTGTACTTCACCGACCGCGGCATCGAAGAGCTGACGAGCCGGCGCGGCGAGGAAGAGGTCACCTTCGAGTGGCTGGCCGAACAGCTTCGGGCGTTCGTGGACCTCAACCCGGACTTCGAGGTGCCGGTCGAGCGCCTGGCGACATGGCTGGCGCGGCTGGACGACGAGGAAGACGAGGACGTCTGATCCCCCACCGCCGCTGAGCACCACCCGGCCGGCTACCTCTCGCCGTGTTCCCGTGCGCGCAGCGCGAGCGCGACGAGTGCCGCGTCCTCGGGGCGGCGGATGTCGCGGCCCGTCAGCTCGAAGAAGCGGGTGAAGCGCTGCTGGACGGTGTTGCGGTGGCAGTAGAGGGCCTTGGCTGTCTCGGCGATCGAGCCGCTTCCGGCCAGATGCATTCGCACTGTCCGCAGCAGTCGCTCCACCTCCGTGGCGGGGGCGCCGCTCTTGTCGAGACCGCCGAGCACGTCCCGTGCGAGATGTCCGGCGAAGGAGTCCGCGCGGTGCATCAGTACGTCGAGCCAGGCGTCCGCAAGACGCAGCGGTTCCGTCGCGGCTTCGGGCAGCGCCCGTACCGTCGCGGTGGCCAGTTCGACCGCGCGGGGCACCTCGGCAAGGCCGTCCGCGACGGGTGACAGGCCGCACGGCACGCCCGTCAGCAGGTCGAGGACGGTCTCCTCGCCGACGCGACGGCCCATCTGCACGATCAGCAGCGCAACGGAGGAGACGGTCTGCCGCTGCAACGTCGCACCGGCGGAGCGCAGCGCGGCGGCGGCGCTGTGCAGGCCGCCGCCGGCCCCCGGGAGGGCAGCGATGCACAGGAAGCGTCCGGTGGGCCGGAAGCCGAGCGCCAGGCTGGCGTCGCGTACCACCGTGGGGTTGTGCCCGCCGGTCTCCAGCAGCCGGTCGAACCACAGGCGGCGTTCGTCCTCGCGCTGCCTGCCCATCTCCAGCACGGTGCGCTGGTACGCGGTCATGATGCCGGTGACGTGCGCTTCCACGGCTTCCCACACGTGGTAGGCGGAGGCGACGAGCAGCACCTTGTCCTCGTCGTCCGCTCTGGCGACGAGGGCGGCCCAGACCACCCGGAAGTCCAGGCGGGCCGCTGCCAGCAGTGAGTCCAGCGGTACGCCCTGGCGGGCACGCCGTTCGCCGATGCGCTCGGAGATGCCGGCGAGGTCGGCGGGTACGGGCAGTTCCGCCACGGTGCGCAGCAGCAGCTCGAAGGCCTGGAGCGCACTCTCGCGGAAGTCCTCGTCGGGTACGGATCCCGCGTACTCGGCGCGCAGCGGGCGGACGGTCTCCATCCAGTCGCCGAGCAGGACGTCGAGCTCCTGAAGGCACTCCACGGCGAGCTCGGCAGCACGCGGTGCCGGTGGAGGCGAGGCAGGCGAAGTGTGCATCTGCACAATGGTGGCCCTTCAGTCCGCGATACTTCAACGTTGGTCTCCTTCCCGGCTCACGCAATGCTGGGGCGATTGCTTGCGCCCCCAGCCCGGTCGGTCGATTCCGGAGGCCCGACAGTGCATCTGACCCCCCGCGAGAACGAGCGGCTCCAGTTGTTCACCGCCGCCGAACTCGCACGGCGCCGCCGCAGCCGCGGCCGTCGTCTCAACGCGCCCGAGTCCATCGCCCTCATCTGCGACGAGGTGCTCGAAGCCGCATGGGACGGGCTGAGCATGGAAGAGGTGATCGCGGTGGGGCGTGCGGTTCTCAGCGAGCAGGACGTCCTGGAGGGGGTGCCAGCGATGGTGCCCACCGTCCAGGTCGAGGCGCTCTTCCCGAGCGGCACCGCGCTCGTCGCCGTCGACGCACCGATCTCGCCCGGCGCCGCGGACGCCCCCGGTGCGGTACGCACGGCACCCGAGCCCGTACGCATCAACGAAGGCCGGCGCAAGACGCGGCTGACCGTGCTGAACACGGG
>DATMEI010000650.1:0-12817 GCA_035556995.1 Streptomyces sp. | reverse complement strand
GAGCTTCGCTGAGCTGCCGTGCCTGCGTCGGCGCCCGCCGCCGGACCGCTCGCCCAGCTCGCGAGGGAACGTACGCGCGACGCGGCGTCGGCGAGGCGTGCTTCCGTCAGTTCGCCTGCCTGTACGGCCCGTACCAGGGCGTCGCGCAGCCGCAGCACGGTCTCCTCGTCGGCCAGTCCCCCGCCGACGCAGAGGGCGTCGGCGCCCGCGGCGATCGCGAGGACGCTGCCGCGCTCCAGTCCGTACGTCGCGGAGATGGCCTGCATCTCCATTCCGTCCGTGACGATCAGTCCGGTGTAGCCGAGGCCGCCGTGCTTCCGTGGCGCGCGCAGCAGGCCGGTGAGAGCGGCCGGGCTGAGCGTGCCCGGGAGGGTGGCGTCGAGAGCGGGCAGCACGATGTGCGCGCTCATCACGCCCTTGCTGCCCGCGGCGATCGCAGCCTGGAACGGGACGAGTTCGCGCTCGTGCAGGGTGCGCATGTCGGCGTCGATGCGCGGCAGCGCGTGGTGCGAGTCGACCGCGGTGTCACCGTGGCCGGGGAAGTGCTTCACACATGCCGCGACGCCTGCCTCCTGCAGCCCTTCGATGTAGGCGACCGTGTGGCGTGCGACCAGCCGTGGATCGTCGCCGAAGGAGCGGACTCCGATGACCGGGTTGTCGGGGTTGGAGTTGACGTCGGCGGAGGGCGCCCAGTTGAGGTTGACGCCGCAGGCGGCGAGACGGCGTCCGAGTTCGTGTGCCACGGCCCGGGTGAGGACCGGGTCGTCTACATGGCCGAGGGCGAGGTTGCCTGGGAAGGAGGATCCCGTACGTGCCTCCAGGCGGGTCACGTCCCCGCCCTCCTCGTCGATCGCGACCAGCACCTCGGGCCGTACGCGCCGCAGCTGGGCGGTGAGCGCGGCGAGCTGCTCCGGTGAGTCGATGTTGCGGCCGAACAGGCCGACGGAGGTGAGCCCTTCGCCGAGCTGCCGCAGCAGCCATTCGGGCGCGCTGGTACCGGTGAAGCCGGGTTGCAGCACGGTGAGCGCATCCCGGGTGAGGCTCTCGGTGCCGGTTGCGAGCGTGGTCATGTGGCGCATTGTCCCTTCACTGTCGGCCCTTCGCCCGCGGTTGGGAGGCGAGTGGACACGGGCGGGATACGGGCGGTGCGGCAGGACAGACGGGCCTCACCCCTTGACCGCGCCGGCGGTGAGCCCGCTGACCACCTTGCGCTGCAGGTAGAGGAAGAGCAGCAGGATGGGCAGGGCGAAGAGCGACGCGGCGGCCATGGTTGCTCCCCAGTCGTCGCCGAAGGCGGTCTGGAACTTGGAGAGCCACAGGGGCAGGGTCTGCGCCCCGGGGTCCTTGTTGAGGATGAGCACCATCGGGAACTCGTTCCACGCGGTGATGAATCCGAAGAGGGAGGTGGCCATCAGGCCGGGTGCGAGCAGCGGGAAGATCACCTTGCGGAACGCCTGGGTACGGCCGCAGCCGTCCACCATGGCCGACTCCTCCAACTCCTTGGGTACGGCGGCGACATAGCCGCGCAGCATCAGGATCGTCAGCGGCAGCACCATCACCGTGTAGAACAGCGTGAGCGGCACGAGGCTGTTGAGCATGTCGGCGTCCCGCACCGTCATGTAGATCGCGATCACCATGACCTCCCAGGGAGCCATCTGCGCGATCATGAACGTGAGGATGACGCCCTTGCGCCCCCTGAACCGCATCCGCGCGAGCGCGAACGCCGAGAACAGCGCGATGAGCAGGGCGAGTCCGACGGCGACGAGCGTGACGGTGACCGAGTTGCGTACCAGCGACCAGAAGTGCTCGGCACGTACCGCGGTGGCGAAGTGCTCCAACGTGGGGCTGGACGGGAACCAGACCGGTTCCTCGGTGGTGATCTGACTGTTGGGCTTCAGCGCCGTGTTGAACATCCAGTAGACGGGGAAGACGAAGCCCGCGAAGAGCACGAGCGCCGTCGCGTTGGGCCAGAGACCTGCCCGGAGACGTTGCCGGCGGCGGCGGTTGAGGAGCCGTTTCACTGCTCGTCCTCCTCTTGTTTCAGCGCGATGCGCAGGTAGTACGACATCAGGGCAAGCAGGATCAGGATCGTCAGCACGGAGATGGCCGCGCCCATGCCGTAGTGCTGGTTGCCGACGCCCTCGACGAAGGCGTAGACGGGCAGGGTCTCGGTGAGACGGTCGGGGCCGCCCTCGTTGATCGCGAAGATGTGCGCGAACGCCTTGAATATCCAGATGACTTCGAGAAACGTCGTCACCAGCAGGAACGGCTTGAGGAACGGCAGCGTGACCGTGGTGAAGCTCTGCCGGGCGCTCGCACCGTCGAGCGCCGCCGCCTCGTACAGCTCCCTGGGGATGATCGTGGTCGCCGCGTAGAGGTTGATCGCGACGAACGGGACGGACGTCCAGACGATGAGCAGCGAGATGACGAAGAAGGTCGACAGCTGCCCGCCGGTCCAGTTGAAGTCGGCCATGGAGTGGAATCCGGCCGCGTCGAGCACCCAGTTGACGACGCCGAAGCGCTGGGCGAACAGCCACTGGTAGACGGTGGTCCCGGCGATAGGGGGCATCGCCCAGGCGAGCACGAGACCGACGGACAGCAGCAGCCGCATGCGGGTGCCGAGACGCGCCAGCAGCAGACCGACCAGCGTGCCGCCCAGCATGATCAGGACCACGTTGACGACGGTGAAGAGGACCGACCGGAGTGTGACCCGCCAGAAGTCCTCGCTGCCGAGGGTGTCGCTGTAGTTGTCGGTCCCCGTCCACTCGGTGACGTGCTGGATCAGCTGCGTCATGTTGAGCTTCTGGAACGAGAGCATCCCGTTCATCACGAGCGGCCAGCCGAGGAGGAGGGCGGTGACCGCGAGTGCCGGGAGCAGCAGCAGGTACGGGAGGCCGCCCCGGGACCGCACACCGCCCCTGCCGTGCGGCTCGCCGCCCGGCTGCTCCCGCCGGGGCGTGCTCCGCACCCCGGGCGGCGCCTCATCGGTCTGCACTGACATCTCTGCTCCAGCTCGCGTGGTCGAAGAGCGCCCCGCCGCCTGCGTGATGGGGCTGTGAGGCGGCAGGCGGACGCTCAGGGAGGACGGTCAGGAGGACGGGCGAGTGTGATGGCGGGACACGGGCTGCCGGAGTGTGGGCAGTCGCGCCGCCCCCTCCGGCGACGCGACTGCCCATGCCCCGGCAGCCTGTGACTCCCGTTGCCCGTGAGGCCGTTACTGCTCCTGCGAGAGCCTCTTGTCGATCTCGCCCTGGACCGACTTGGCGGCCTCGGCGTGCGGAGTGCCCTTGAGCACGGCCGTCATATAGCGCTTCACCGGGTTCGGAGGGTTCTCCACGGCGGCCCACTGCGGGATCAGCGGGGTGAGACCGCCGCCGGCCACGGCGGGGGCTGCGGCCTCGGCTGCCGCGTTGCCCTCGACCTTCTTCTGCAGGGAGGCCTTGTTCGGGATCACGCCGCCCTCCTCCGCGAGCGCGCCCTCGAACTTGTCCGACAGCGCGATCTTGAGGAATTCCCGGGCGAGTTCCTGCTTCTCGCTGCCCGCCGCGACGGCGAGGTTCGAGCCTCCGAGGAAGACGCCCTCCGGCTTGTCCGCGCTCTCGCCGGGGATGGTGAAGTACCCGATGTCCTTCTCGATCTCCGGGTTGGCCTCCACGGCTGTCGCCGCCTCCCAGCCCAGCCCGATGAACGCGCCCGTCCGGCCCTTGGCGAAGACCTCGGCCTGCTGCGGGGTCGCCTCGTCCTTGTCCTTGGGGGCGTCGGAGTACGAGGCGTACTTCTCGTAGAGCTTCATGGCCTCACCGACTTTCGGGTCTGCGAGGTTGGAGACCCACTTGCCGCCCTGCTTCTTGACCAGGCCGGCGTCCTTGCCGATGAGGAGACCGTCGAAGAAGTACCAGTTCTGGCCGGGCAGATAGAGCGGCTCGGCGTCGGTCTTCTTCTCGATCGCCTCGAGCGCGTCGAAGAACTCCGCACGCGTCTTGGGCGTTCCCTTCAGCCCGGCGTCGGCCCAGATCTTCTTGTTGTAGATGACGGTGCGGTTGACCGTGTACCAGGGGGCTGCGTACTGCTTGCCGCCGTAGACGGCCGACTTGTTGACCGACTTCGTCCAGTCCGCACCGATGCTCTTCTTCAGTGCGCCGAGGTCCGCGAGGCCGCCCGTCTTCGCGTAGGCGGGGGTCTGGGTGTTGCCGACCTCGATGACGTCGGGCGGATCGGATTCGGAGAGGGCGGTGGTGATCTTCTGCTGAATGCCGTTCCACTGCTGGACTTCGAGCTTCAGCTTGGCGCCCGTCTTCTTCTCGAAGGCCGCCCTGACGTCCTTCTCCCACTGCTTGGGCGTCGAGCCGTCCATGGCCCACAGGGTCAGGGTCTGGCCCTTGAAGCCGTCGGCACCCGACTTCGCCTCCCCGCCGGACCCACAGGCCGCAACACCCGCCATCAGAGCCGCGATTCCGGTCGCGGCCATGAGTCCTCGCTTCACAGCATCCTCCCCAACGGTCTGGATGTGGCTTAATGGTTTAGACCAGTCGGTAGCTTGGCCTAGACCTATAGGGGTGTCAACGGTGCAGAAAGGTCGCCGCCGCTTCCGTTATCGGAACGACATCTGGGCGGGGCGGCCCTGTACACCCGCCCTCGTGCCACGATGTGAGCCCCGAAGCAGAAGCGGAGCCGGGGACCTGCGCCGGGAGCACACCGGAGCCGTCCTCGGAACCGGCGCCCCAACGGGAGCCGGGTACGGGGCACTCAGCACGGCCCACGTACGCGGAGGAACCCGGTGACGGCAGCACGAGGAGAGACGGGAAGGCGAGCCATGAGCACGGACGGGGGCGCGGTCACAGCCGCGGCAGAGCCGGAGTCCGCAAGCGGCAACGGCGGCGCGCGGACCGCGCGCGTGCCCAAGTACTACCGGCTCAAGCGGCACTTGCTGGAGATGACCGAGACGATGCCGCCCGGCACGCCCGTCCCTCCCGAGCGCACACTGGCGAGCGAGTTCGACACCTCGCGTACGACTGTGCGGCAGGCCCTGCAGGAACTCGTCGTCGAGGGACGGCTGGAGCGCATCCAGGGCAAGGGCACCTTCGTCGCCAAACCCAAGGTCTCCCAGGCGCTGCAACTGACCTCCTACACCGAGGACATGCGCGCCCAGGGTCTGGAACCGACGTCACAGCTGCTGGACATCGGCTACGTCACCGCCGACGACCGGCTCGCCGTCGCCCTCGACATCCCGGCAGGAGGGCGCGTACTGCGCATCGAGCGGCTGCGGCTGGCGAGCGGCGAACCGATGGCGATAGAGACCACGCACCTCTCGCAGCGGCGCTTCCCCGCGCTGCGCCGCAGCCTTGTGAAGTACACCTCGCTCTACACGGCCCTCGCCGAGGTCTACGGCATCCATCTCGCCGAGGCGGAGGAGACGATCGAGACCTCGCTGGCCACCCCGCGGGAAGCCGGACTGCTGGGTACGGACGTGGGCCTGCCCATGCTCATGCTCTCCCGGCACTCCCTCGACACCGACGGAGAGCCCGTGGAGTGGGTCCGCTCCGTCTACCGCGGAGACCGCTACAAGTTCGTCGCCAATCTCCAGCGGCCACAGCCCTGACAAAGGGGCGTCCGTTGCAGCGCGGAAAGATAACGAAACGGGCCCTGAGCTGCCAAAGGTGGTCCGCGGCATAGCGCTGTCCGTGCAGGGTGGCTTACGGTCCTAGCCGTCGCGATCACCACCGACGGGAGGACGACCGGTGCGTACCGTCAGTCCACGAACAATCATCATCTGGACCGCTGTCGCACTAATCGGTGCGGTTTCCTGGGGCGTACTCGCGCTGTCCCGGGGTGAGGAGATCTCGGCTGCCTGGCTGGTCGCGGCGGCCCTCGGCTCGTATGCCATCGGCTACCGCTTCTATGCGCGCTTCATCACCAAACGTGTACTCAAGGTCGACAAGACGCGTGCCACGCCCGCCGAGCGGCTGAACAACGGCATCGACTTCCACCCCACCGACCGCCGTGTGCTGCTGGGCCACCACTTCGCCGCCATCGCGGGTGCGGGACCGCTGGTGGGGCCGATCCTCGCCGCGCAGATGGGATATCTGCCGGGCACCATCTGGATCGTCGCCGGTGTCGTACTGGGCGGCGCAGTGCAGGACATGGTCGTGCTGTTCTTCTCCATGCGCCGCGACGGCAAGTCGCTGGGACAAATGGCGCGCGAGGAGATCGGGCCGGTCGGCGGTGCTGCTGCGCTCATCGCCGTCTTCGCCATCATGATCATCCTGCTCGCCGTGCTGGCTCTGGTGGTGGTGAACGCCCTGGCCGAGTCGCCGTGGGGCACGTTCTCCATCGCCATGACCATCCCGATCGCGCTCTTCATGGGCTTCTACCTCCGGGTGCTGCGGCCCGGCCGCGTCAGTGAGATCTCACTGATCGGCATCGCGCTGCTGCTGCTCGCGATCGCCGCGGGCAGCTGGGTCGCGGAGTCCTCGATGGCGGAGGCCTTCACGCTGGAGCCGGCCACTCTGGTCATCTGGATCGTCGCCTACGGGTTCGTGGCCTCGGTACTGCCCGTATGGATGCTGCTCGCCCCGCGCGACTACCTCTCGACGTTCATGAAGGTCGGCACCATCGTGCTGCTCGCGCTCGGCGTGGTCATCGCGCTGCCGACCATGAAGATGGACGCCGTCACGGACTTCGCGACGCGCGGCGACGGGCCGGTCTTCGCGGGGTCGCTCTTCCCGTTCGTCTTCATCACCATCGCGTGCGGCGCACTCTCCGGCTTCCACGCCCTGATCTCCTCGGGCACCACCCCGAAGATGATCCAGAAGGAGACGCAGATCCGGATGATCGGGTACGGCTCCATGCTGATGGAGTCGTTCGTCGCGGTGATGGCGATGATCGCGGCATGCATCATCGATCCCGGTCTCTTCTTCGCGATGAACGCCCCTGCAGGCGTCATCGGCGACAGCGTCCAGTCGGCGTCGCAGGCGGTCGCCGAGCTCGGTTACACGATCTCGCCCGAGGCACTGGCCTCCGCCGCCAAGGAAGTCGAGGAGCAGTCACTGCTCTCCCGTACGGGCGGGGCACCGACGCTGGCAATCGGAGTGTCGGAGATCTTCTCGCAGGTGGTCGGCGGCGCCGGCGCGAAGGCGTTCTGGTACCACTTCGCGATCATGTTCGAGGCTCTGTTCATCCTCACCGCCCTCGACGCGGGCACCCGCGTGGGCCGGTTCATGCTGCAGGACACACTCGGCAACGTCTACAAGCCGTTCCGCAAGGTCAGCTGGCTGCCGGGACTGTGGCTGTGCAGCGCGATCGTCGTCGCACTGTGGGGTTACTTCCTGTGGGTCGGCGTGCACGAGCCGCTCGGCGGGATCAACCAGCTCTTCCCGCTGTTCGGTATCGCCAACCAGCTGCTTGCGGCCGTCGCGCTCGCTGTGGCCACGACGCTCCTGATCAAGTCGGGCAGGCTGAAGTGGGCCTGGGTGACGGGGATTCCGCTCGCCTGGGACGCCGTGGTGACCCTGACGGCGAGCTGGCAGAAGATCTTCTCCAGCGACCCGAGGGTGGGCTTCTTCCAGCAGCGCGCGGACTTCCAGGAAGCCATCGACGCGGGCAAGGTGCTCCCGCCGGCCAAGAGCATGGACGACATGCAGACCATCGTGACCAACTCCACCGTGGACGGTGTGCTCTCGGCCCTCTTCGCACTGCTGGTCGTGGTGGTACTGGCCGACGCCGCCCGTATGTGCGTCAAGACACTGCGCAACCCGGAGGCGACGCAGCTGAGTGAGACGCCGTACGAGAAGTCCGAACTCGTGGCACCGGCCGGTCTGATCCCCAGCAAGGAGGAGAAGGCGGAGCTGGCGGCAGTGGGCGCGGGCGTCGGCGGTGGCGAAGGCTCCGAGGGTGCGGGTGCGTCAAGCGGCACCGGAGCACGGGAGGACTAGTGACGGGAAACCTGCTGCGCGGCGCGCGCTGGGTGCGCTGGTATATGCGCGAGTTGACCGACGAGAGCGCATACGACCGGTACGTGGCGCACGTACGGCATCACGATCCGGCGGCGCCGGTGCCGACCCGGCGTGAGTTCGAGCGGGAACGCACGGACGCGCGCGAGAGCGATCCACGAGGCGGATTCCGCTGCTGCTGAGGCACGTGGAAGGCCCGGACACACAGGAGGAGTTGCCCGCTCCGGAGGGAGCGGGCAACTCCTCCGCGCGTTGTCAGTGGAGTGCGGCACACTCCCCTTCATGGACATCACGATCAGACGGGCGCGTCCCGGCGAACTCGACGACATCGGTGAACTGACGGCGCGTGCCTATCTGGACGACGAGCTGCTGGACTTCGGCGAGGCCGACCCGTATCTGGACAGGTTGCGCGACGTGCAGCACCGCGCCGAGCACGCGGAGGTGCTGGTCGCAGTCGACGCCGCCTCGGATCTGGTGCTGGGGACGGTGGCCTTCGCGGCGTACGGCGGCGAGTACGCCGAGATCGCGGAGGAGGGTGACGGCGAGTTCCGGATGCTGGCGGTCACACCCGGGAGCCGCGGACGCGGAGTCGGAGAGGCCCTGGTGCGGGCTTGCGCGGACCGGGCACGCGAGCTCGGACTGGTGCGGCTTGTGCTCTCGAGCCACAGACGGATGAAGACGGCCCACCGGCTGTACGAGCGGCTGGGTTTCGCCCGTACGCCGGAGAAGGACTGGGCGCCGCTACAGGACCTGACGCTGATCACGTTCGCTCTGGAGCTGTGAGACTCCCCTCATTCGACACTAGATGTGGTGGCGTCTCACGGGCATGGCCACTAGATGTATGCTCGTGCTCGCTGCCGCACAGGGGAATCCGGTGCAAGTCCGGAACTGTCCCGCAACGGTGTGCGATGGGCTGCTCTGTTCCACCGGAGACTGCTCAACGCGAGTCCGAATGCCTGCCGGTGGCATCGAAGACGTCCGGGTCCCGAGGGATGGGCCGGTGGACGCTGCGAGTTGTGCCGCCGGACGACGCGGCCTGTCCGCACGCACCCACCGCGCACGCTCCCTCGTGATCCATCCGAGCGAGGGAGAGCACATCCCGTGACCATCGCACCCGCCGACCCCGCCGCACCTGCCGCACCTGCCGCACCTGCATCCGCCGCGACGGCACCTCCCGGCACCGCATCGCCCCCGCGACCGGAAGGTGCTGCGCTGCTGCGCGCCCTGGAGGAACTGGCCGCCGACCTGCCCGGCACCGACCCCGGCCGGATCGCCACCGCAGCGCTCCGCGGCCGTCGACAAGGTGGAAGCGAAGCCGAGTTGCGCGGACTCGCGGCGGAGGAGGCGGCCGGCCTGATCGGTGAGGAACCCGCCTACTCGCAACTCGCGGCGAGGCTGCTCACTCTCGCCATCCGTGAGGAGGCCCACGGGCAGGGCGCTGTGTCCTTCTCCGCGTCCGTCGCGACCGGGCACCGTGGGGGTCTGATCTCGGACCGCACGGCCGCGTTCGTACGGGCGCACGCGGAGCAGCTGGACGCGCTCGTGGAGCAGGCGACGGCGGACGGCGCCGACGACCGCTTCGGGTACTTCGGACTGCGTACGGTGCACTCGCGCTATCTGCTGCGGCACCCCACGACCCGTCAAGTCATCGAGACCGCACAGCACTTCCTGCTGCGGGTGGCGTGCGGACTCGCGGCGGACGAATCGGCGCAGGCGGTCGAGGAGGTCGCCGAGCTGTACAGGCTGACCAGCTCGCTGGCCTATCTGCCCTCCTCCCCCACACTCTTCAACTCCGGTACGAGGCACGCCCAGATGTCGTCGTGCTACCTGCTGGACTCGCCTCTGGACGAACTGGACTCGATCTACCAGCGCTACCAGGAGGTGGCACGGCTCTCCAAGCACGCGGGCGGCATCGGTCTGTCCTATTCCCGTATCCGCGCGCGCGGTTCACTGATCCGTGGGACGAACGGGCACTCGGGCGGCATCGTCCCGTTCCTGCGCACTCTGGACTCCTCGGTCGCCGCGGTGAATCAGGGCGGCCGGCGCAAGGGCGCGGCCTGCGTCTATCTGGAGACCTGGCACGCCGACATCGAGGAGTTCCTCGAACTGCGCGACAACACGGGCGAGGAGGCACGGCGCACCCACAACCTCAATCTCGCGCACTGGATTCCGGACGAGTTCATGCGGCGTGTGGAGGCGGACGCGGACTGGTCGCTCTTCTCACCCTCGGACGTACCGGAACTGGTCGACCTGTGGGGCGAGGCGTTCGATGCCGCCTACCGGCAGGCGGAGTCGGAGGGACGCTTCACCAGGCAGGTGCCGGCCCGCCAGCTGTACGCACGCATGATGCGCACCCTGGCGCAGACCGGGAACGGCTGGATGACGTTCAAGGACGCCGCCAACCGGACCGCCAACCAGACCGCCGAACCGGGCAACATCGTGCACTCCTCGAACCTGTGCACGGAGATCCTGGAAGTCACCGACGACTCCGAGACGGCAGTCTGCAACCTCGGCTCGCTCAATCTCGCCGCCCACCTGGGCGAGGACGGTGAGATGGACTGGGAGCGCCTGGACGCCACTGTCCGTACGGCCGTGACCTTCCTCGACCGCGTCGTGGACATCAACTTCTACCCGACCGAGCAGGCCGGACGCTCCAACTCCCGCTGGCGCCCGGTCGGTCTGGGCCTGATGGGCCTGCAGGACGTCTTCTTCCGCAAGCGGCTCCCCTTCGACTCCGACGAGGCGAGCGAGCTGTCCGCGCGCATCTCCGAGCGGGTGATGCTCGCGGCGTACGAGACCAGCGCCGGCCTCGCCGAGCGGTACGGCCCGCTCCCGTCGTGGACGAAGACCCGCACGGCGCGCGGCGTGCTGCACCCCGACCACTACCCGGAGGCGGCAGCGGGGGCGGCCTGGCCGGAGCGCTGGGCGGCGCTGCGCGCACGTATCGCCCGTACAGGCATGCGCAATTCGCTGCTGCTCGCCATCGCACCGACAGCCACCATCGCGGCGATCGCTGGTGTGTACGAGTGCATCGAGCCACAGGTCTCCAACCTCTTCAAACGGGAGACGTTGAGCGGCGAGTTCCTCCAGGTGAACGCCTATCTGGTCGCGGAGTTGAAGCGGCTGGGGCTGTGGGACGAGCGTGCGCGCGAGGCGCTGCGTGACTCCAACGGCTCGGTGCAGGACCTGGACCGGGTGCCCGAAGACGTCCGCCGGCTCTACCGCACCGCATGGGAGCTGCCCCAGCGTTCCCTGATCGACATGGCCGCGGCCCGCACTCCGTACATCGACCAGAGCCAGTCGCTGAACCTGTTCATGGCCGCTCCCACGATCGGCAAGCTCAGCTCGATGTACGCCTACGCCTGGAAGCGCGGCATCAAGACGACGTACTACCTGCGTTCACGCCCGGCGACGCGCATCGCACGCGCGGCCGTCTCCTCCTCGGCCGGTGCCCAGGTCCCCCCCGCCAGGTCCGAACAGGCCACGGCGGAAGCCGCCGACGCGGACCGCACCACGGTGGACGAAGCCACCGCCTGCTCCCTTGAGAACCCCGAGTCCTGCGAGGCATGCCAGTGATGACCGGCTCCACAGACGCCAGCAACAAGGCCACCAAGACCGCCAAGTCCGTGAAGACGCCCGAGGCGCCCAAGGCCACCGCGAATCTGCTCGACCCCGGCTTCGAGCTGACCCTGCGCCCCATGCGCTATCCGGCGTTCTACGACCGCTACCGCGACGCCATCAAGAACACCTGGACCGTGGAGGAGGTCGATCTCCACTCCGACGTCGCCGACCTCGCCGCACTCGCCCCCGGCGAGCAGCACATGATCAGCCGGCTCGTCGCCTTCTTCGCGACCGGCGACTCGATCGTGGCGAACAACCTCGTGCTGTCCCTGTACAAGCACATCAACTCCCCAGAGGCGCGGCTCTATCTCTCGCGGCAGCTGTTCGAGGAGGCCGTGCACGTCCAGTTCTATCTGACGCTGCTGGACACCTATCTGCCCGATGTGGACGAGCGGGCCGAGGCCTTCGCGGCGGTGGAGAACATTCCGTCCATCCGGGAGAAGGCACAGTTCTGCTTCCGCTGGATGGAGACCCTGGAAGGCGGCGAGGGCACGGAGAGGATCGACCAGCTCGAGAGCAGGGCTGACCGCAGGCGTTTCCTGCTCAATCTGATCTGCTTCGCGGCCTGCATCGAAGGGCTGTTCTTCTACGGCGCCTTCGCATACGTCTACTGGTTCCGCTCCCGTGGGCTGCTGCACGGGCTGGCCACCGGAACCAACTGGGTCTTCCGTGACGAGTCGATGCACATGGCCTTCGCCTTCGACGTCGTTGACACCGTGCGTGAGGAGGAGCCCGAACTCTTCGACGCGGAGCTGGAGAAGGAAGTCACGGCGATGCTGGAGGAAGCCGTCGAGGCGGAGCTGCAGTTCGCCCGTGACCTGTGCGGGGACGGACTGACAGGGATGAACACCGAGTCGATGAAGGAGTATCTGCGGGCGGTCGCGGACCAGCGGCTGGTCCGGCTGGGCTTCCCGGCACGCTACGGCGCACGCAACCCGTTCTCCTTCATGGAGCTGCAGAACGTGCAGGAACTGACCAACTTCTTCGAACGGCGGGCCTCGGCCTACCAGGTCGCCGTGGAGGGGTCGGTCTCCTTCGACGACGAGTTCTGAACCACGCCTTCTGCACCGTGGCTTCTGCACCACGGAGGGGGCCGCGCTGCCGGCGCGGCCCCCCTGGTGTTCTGCGCGTGACCCCTGCTGTCAGCCCTTGCCGCCGTCGAGGCAGCCGCCGCAGTTGTGGAAGGTGACGTCCCAGTGGTTGCTCTCGTCGAAGTAGATGTTCCCCGACCCGGACTGCCACTTGTT
>DATMEI010000649.1:0-3261 GCA_035556995.1 Streptomyces sp. | reverse complement strand
TCTCGTCCATGCGGATCGCCGTCCTCAGGTTCTCGTGAGCCTTCCGGGAACCAGGGCCTTCCTCGTTCTGTTCGAGCAGCACGGCGGCGATCGCGTCGAGTTTGCGCTGCAGGGCGTGCTCCGCCCGCCGCTCGGTGTTCTTCAGCAGGGCGAGCAGCAGCAGGCTCACCGCCGCCATCAGATCCCCCACGAAGATCATCCAGACCACCGGCACACCGGCGAAGTGCACTACGACGAACGCGATGACCAGGAGCAGGCAGAAGCAGTAGAAGAGCGGCGAACTGGTGACGTTGGAAGCCGACTCGGCCATGCGCTCGAAGCGGCCGCGTTGGTTGCCACCTCGCTCGGCCGGATGCTGAAGGGTCATGAGCGTTCGTCCTGTTCACGCGGGGGGCGGGTTGACAGTCGCGTACCCCGTGTCCCGCGTCGGACTCCCGGCCCCGTCACGGCCATCGAAGCAGGCCGTAGTGCCTCCAGCATGTCATTGGGGCTGTCCGCGAAGAACCGGACCGTGGTGGCCTGTGCGCGGCTGCCGAGCGGACGTACGAACGTGACCGGCTCCGTCAGCTCGACGACCACATTGGTCTGGGAGGACGCCGGGACGGCAAGCCGCCCGTCGTCGACGCTGGCCAGGCCGCGCTCGTTGTAGTTGCGCGACAGCCGCACGGAAGAGACGAGCCGGCGGGGTATGCGCAGGTCGAAGAAGGCGCCCGAGCGGACTCGCAGTTCGGCGGGCGAGACGACATGCGGGCGGGTCACCCTGGTCGCCAAGATCGCCAGTACGGCCACGACCGAATAGACGTCGATCACCAGGAACACGGCGCGCAGCCCCGCAGGCGCCCCCAACTCCCGCAGCAGGATCTCCATGCCCACCGCCTCGACCCCCATCACGAACACCAGGGCGAGCAGGGTGGAGAACTGCTCCCCCGAGTACGGCACGACGGTGGCACCGGGGGGCACACCGTTGCGGCGGCCCGTCGCCCACAGCGCGAGACCGGCCATCCCTTTCAGCTCGAAGGACACGATCCTCCGTACCTGCACGGGGACCAGCCGGTGGAAGCTCGCCCGCAGCGCCGTACGCCGGTCCGCGCCGCCCATGCGTTCGGTCCTGAAGAGGCGGCAGACGGTGGCGGCTTCCAGCAGGAGCACGGACGCGACTGCCACCTCGGCCAGCACGACCACGGGGCCGGGCAGCGGCACCCCGGACATGAGCAGAACCGCGAGCAGCAACTCGGCGGGTATCACGGCGAACAGGGCCGCACGCGAGATCCTGAGCATCACGTTCTCTCCTTCAGCCTGCCGGGGGCGGGCTCGCCCGATTCGCATGCCTTGATTGAAGACGTTGACGTAACGGCAAGGTCAATACGGCGCGGGTGCGGGCCCGGTGTCGCCGCGTCGCCGTCGCGCCGCCCGTCCGGCGCAGGAGTGGGCGTCCCCGCAGGTCGGAAGAGATGCGTACGGGGGCGGTCGTCTCCCCGGTGGAGTCGGCCAACTGTAGGCTGAGGCAAGGAAGTTGAGGATCCTCGACCAAGCGGGGGCATGCCATGAGCGGGACGCCGGGCGGGACGCCGCCGGACGGCCAGGGCACGTCCGGCGAGCTCCGGGAGCCCCGCGGGCCACGTGAGCCCGACGGACTCGACACGCAACATGCGCACGGCGCCCGGATCTACGACTACATCCTGGGCGGCAAGGACCACTACCCGATCGACAAGGAGGCGGGCGACGCCGCACTGGCGGTATGGCCCGCGCTGCGGACCCACATGCGCGCGGGACGTTCCTTCATGCACCGCGCCGTGCGGTATCTCGCGGCGGAGAAGGGCGTCCGGCAGTTCCTCGACATCGGCTCCGGCATCCCGACCCGCCCCAACCTCCATGAAGTCGCCCAGGATGCCGCTCCCGGGTCACGGATCGTGTACGTCGACAACGACCCCCTCGTGGGGAGGCACGCGAGCGCCCTGATGGCGGGCTCGGCAGGCTCCGCCGAGGGCCGCACCGGCTTCGTACAGGCCGACATGCGCGAACCGGACACGATCCTCGACAGCCGCGAAGTACGGGAGACGCTGGACCTGGAGCGGCCCGTCGGGCTGATGCTGATCTCGGTGGTGCACTTCATCCTCGAGGACGACGAGGCGTACCGAGTGGTGAAGCGCCTTGTGGACGCGATGCCTTCGGGAAGCCATGTGGCGATGACGGTCGCGACCGACGACTTCAACCCGGTGGTGCTGGCGGGAGTCTCACGCGAGTACGAGGCCCGCGGCGAACCGCTCCGGTTCCGTACCGGGGACGGGGCGGAGCGCTTCTTCGACGGCCTGGAACTCGAAGAGCCCGGACTGGTCCAGATGCACAAGTGGCGTCCGGAGCCCGGGAGTTCCGAACAGGCCGCGGACGAGGACATCGCCATGTACGGTGCCGTCGGCCGCAAGCCGTAGCCCGCGGCCGGCGCCTTCTGCTGCCCGCTGCTACTGGCCCACCCGGCCGTCGATGCGCTCACGCAGGAAGTCCGCGTGGCCGTTGTGACGGGCGTACTCCTCGATCATGTGCACCAGCACGTCGCGGAGTGTGATCTTCTCCCCATGGTGCGTGCCGGTGACGTCCATGTCCTCCGCCTCGTCCACGAACCGCTCCGCGAAGGCGACTTCGGACCGCCAGGTCTCCCACGCCTGCGCGACGACCCCGGGGTCGGCCACCGCGCCGCTGAAGTCCCCGTCGCGGTCGGCCTCGGAGCGGTAGTGCCGCTGCACGTCCTGCCCGGCCAGCACCCGCCGGAACCAGCTCTGTTCGACGCCGGCCATGTGCCGCACCAGACCCAGCAGGGACATGTCGGAAGGCTCGACCGAACGCCGGGCGAGGGCATCGGCGTCCAGCCCCTCGCACTTCATCTCCAGCGTCAGCCGCTGATCGCGCAAGAACCCGGCAAGCGAGGCCCGTTCGCCCTCGAAGCCTCCGTCGGAGCGTGGGTCGTCATCGGGGTGCACGAACATGTCCGACCAGCCGAAGTGCCGCTCGCGCGCGCCCCCTGGCGATTCCCCAGGTGTTTCCGTGATGTCTGCCATGCCCGTGAGCATCGCCGCTCCGTCAGGGCTTCCGCCACAGGTTTCCCCGGGGTCCGCCGCGTCCGGCGCCGGCCGGGTTCGCCGCTGGCAGAACGCCGCAGCCTTACGGCTGGGCCCTGCGCTCCTATTCTGAACAGGTGAGCAGCCACGCGCCGGAACAAGCCCGCGTCATCCCCCTGCGACCACGGCCTGCCGCTGAACCGGCGCC
>DATMEI010000648.1:0-30076 GCA_035556995.1 Streptomyces sp. | reverse complement strand
TCGGCAGTTTCCTGGTGAAGGACCTCGGCCATGCAGGCGGCTGGGTGCCGCAGCTCGTCTTTCTTCTCCTGGCCGCACTTGTGACATATCTGGCGTTACGCAACACAAAGGGCCTCAAGCCGCGGGCCGGGACGATCCTGGTCATGGTCGGAGCACTGCTTCTCGCGGCCGGGGGTGCCGAGTTGGTGTTCAAGGCGATGGACATGGACGGGCGTCCACGCGGTATGACGTACACCGACTGGCTTCTCGGCATCCAGCTGAACAACCCCTCGGCCGCGCCGGCGCAGTTTGCGCTGGTGGCCGTATGGCTGCCGGTCATCACGTGGACGGAGGTGTGGCTCCTGCGGCGCTGGCCGCCCGTGCGGCAACTCATGGGGACGACAGCTCCCGAAGAAGCCGAGGAGCCGGCACGCATGCTCTCGACGATGCGTCTACGCCGGGACGTGGTGGTGACGGGACTGATTCCGGTGGTGATGCTGGCGATCGCCGGCGGACCTGTTCTGCGGCACAGCAACGTACGCACCCTGACGCGCCCCTCCATCACCTTCGACCCCGAACTGCGGTTTCCGTACCGTCCTCCGGCGCTCGTCGAGGATTGGAGCGGAGTCCTGTACCCGGCCCTGCGGATGCGCCCACTCGCGACTGAGAACACCGGCGGATGGCTCGCGACTCTCGCGGCCTGCCTGGTTCTGCTGGCGGTTCTGGCGGCCGGGCTCCGTGCAGTGTCCCGACGCGCCTCGCGAGAACGGCCGTTGCGCGCGTTCATGGAGTGCTGGTACGCAACGCTCCTCGCCGTCACGGCAGCTGCCCTGGTGGAGAACACCCTGCTGCGCGAGTGGATTCCGCGCTCCGGGCCGGACGATTTCGCCCACGCCTTCGGCGCTTCCGTCGCTGAAGCGGTCCGGTTCGGCACGGTGTGGGGGTGGGCTACGGGGGTCGCGTTTCTGGGAGCGGCCCGGATGCTGACGCGTCGTCGGTCCCGGTCACAACCCAGTGCGGATGAGAGGTCGTTGAGCCATGCCGAGTAACCGGCCGAGAGTCCGCAGAACCGGGGCACTCACCCGGAGGAGCATTCGACGGGACGTACGGCCCCGCGGGACACCGGAGGTGGCCAGGGACCGGCTCAAATATCTGAGAAGCCCCGCCACTTGGCTCGCCGGGATCCTGCTGGCCGTTGCGACCGTGACCTTCCAGGACGTGCTGACGAGCACCGTCAAGGCCGTCTTGCCGCTCGACAGCATCCCGGATCAGGTGTCGCCACAGGACGCCATAGAAGTGGTCGAGGTCAGAGACGCCAAGGAGTACGGCATGTACCTGGTCCGGGGCGAGAAGAACGAGAATCTCACCAAGGCACTCAACTCCGGGCCTTCGTGGAGGCAGCAGTTGGACACCGTCGATGTCGGGCAGGCCGAATGGATAGTCACCCTTCGGGGCCACGCCACCCAACAGGTCCGAATCACCGACATCGTCCCCGAAGTGAGCGGGGGAAAGTGCGCGTCGGCGCTTGCCGGCACTCTCGTGTATTCCCCTTCGCAGGGTGAAGACGACGTCATTCCGCTCGAAGTCACCATTGACGCCCCCCAGCCGAGGCTCAAGGCATACAAGGAAGGTTCCAAGGCCGAGGAACCGTACTTCAGCGGAGCCAAGGCCAGACACATCACCCTGAACCGCAATGAGAGCGAGGCGTTCTTCATCAGGGCGAAGTCCGAGAGGGGTTACTGCCGCTGGCGCTACCGCGTCCACTACCAGGTAGGCGGAGACCGCGCGGAGATGGTGCTCAGCCGTGATGGAAAACCCTTCGAACTCACCGGTGGACTGAAGAACGTCAGCGGATACAAGTCCGTCCACTTTCCTTCCTACCTCTGCCCACGCGGCGCAGATACGAACTGGCTCACAGGAACAGGTGAGGAGTACGCCCGGGCCGTGCGCAGAGGCGACGAGATGCCCTGTCCGCGGGGCTGACGCAGGTGGGATCTCAACGCCGCGCGTGGCGGATCTTCAACCGTCCGAACCCCATGGCCCCGGAGATCCGGATCCTCGGCCCGACGGGGCGTGAGCGCCGCCGGGTCTTGTAGAGCGAGTCCTTCCACCCGGTGTGCAGACCCTCGACGTCGACGATCGCGTCGCGAGGCACCGTGATCTTGGCCCTGCCGGTGCCGAGTTGCAACTCGATGTCGACCACCGGATGTTCGATGACCGCCCGGGACAGGTCCAGATGCACCCTTCCGAATGCGGACTCGACCTTGAGAGTCCGAGGTACCCGCCATGCGCCGCGCCGCTTGATCCGTCCGCCGGCGGCGGCGATCGTGGACGTGGTGCCCGCCTTCTCCTCCGGGAGCGAGGCCAGAGCCGACACGAGCTCGCTGTGCGTCTTGGCGGTGAGCACCTGGTGGAGGCGTCCGTCCATCTCCTCGTGCGAGACGTGCCCTTCGGTGTATGCGTCCTGCAGGCGCTGCACGGCCGACTCGCGGTCGTCTTCGCTGATCAGTGGCGACGAGTCTTCCGGCAGAAAGGTCACCGCTGCACTCTAGTGCCGTGCCGGCGATCCCACGGCTCAGCACCAACAGCAGCTGCACACACAGCAGATCACTGCCCTCGACACGAGGTCGGCGCGGAAAGCGAGGGCAGGCTCACGTCGGCAGGCTCTGCGTGACGCGCCACAGGCGGCGCGGCAGGTCCCCCTCCTCGAAGGCATGGACCTCATCGGGCTTCCAGCCCTTGGCCAGGGCGTCGACCAGGGCGCGGTCGAAGAAGTGCACGGCGAAACCGCCCTGTCTGACCGCCGTACGACCCGTCCTCGCTGGCGCGCTGGCGGCGTCCCGTCGTACGGGCGGCTCGCGGGCCCCGGCCCCGGCGGGAGCGGTCACCCACAGCAGTCGCACCCGGGACGGCAGCCGCATGGGTCCATCTTGTGGTGCAGGGCGGGCACAGTGGCGGCGGGAGCGGCGCAGCAGCCCTTGCCCTGCCAGGCGTCACGGCCCTCCTTCACGGCGACGGCCGCGATGACCAGAGCGGCGATCGGATCGGCCCACGACCAGCCCAAGATCGCGTTGAGAACCAAGCCGACCAGCAGCACAGCCGACAGGTAGGTGCACAGCAGAGTCTGCTTGGAGTCGGCGACCGCCGAGGCGGAGCCGATCTCCCGCCCTGCCTTGCGCTGAGCGGCGGACAGGAACGGCATCACCGCCAGAGACAGCGCGGCCAGCACGATGCCGGGGATCGACCGCTCCGCCTCTCCGGTACCGGCCAGCGCCCGTACCGCGTCCACAGACACGTACGCGGCGAGCGCGAAGAACGACAGCGAGATGATCCGCAGCGCCGTCCTCTCCCGGGCCTCACGCAGCGCGTGCTCGCGGGCGGAGAACTGCCAGGCCACCGCGGCGGCGGAGGAGACCTCGATGACCGAGTCCAGGCCGAATCCGATCAGCGCGGTCGACGAGGCGATGGTGCCCGCGGTGACCGCGACCACCGCTTCGATGACGTTGTAAGTGATGGTGGCCGCGACGAGCAGCCTGATCCGACGGGCGAGCGCGTCCCGGCGGGCCGGGACAGGCCCTGTGCCGACGGGCGTCTCGGCAGTCATCAGCAGCAACCCGCCTCGTCCGCGTCCACGCAGGTGCGGTCCGCCTCGACGGCCACCACCGCGGTACGCAGGTCGTCCAGGGCGTGGCCGAGACGCTCGTCGGCGAGTTCGTAGCGGGCACGGCGCCCGACCGGCACAGCGACGACCAGGCCGCAGTCGCGCAGGCACGCCAGGTGGTTCGACAGCCGGGTCCGGGAGATCCCCAGAGCGTCTGCGAGGTCGGCGGGATGGGCGGGGTCCTCGCGCAGCGCGAGGAGGATCCGGCAGCGGATCGGGTCGGCGAGCGCGCGGCCGAACCGCGCCAGGACCTCGATGTCGGGGGCGAGAGTCAGCACGGCATCGAGAGTACACATAATCCTGAATTCAGGAGCTCGTGCATCGTGGGCTTCCGGCCCCGAGCGGTCGTCGTGGACGTCGACGCCCCATCCGGTCGGGCGTCCCGGACGCGTACGCGACGCATCACGCCAACTCAGGCCGTGGGCGGGTTCCGCCTCGTCCACCAGTGCCGGCACAGCGCCGAGTTGGGTCCTGCCGTCGTCCACGGGCTCCGGGCAATCAGACGCCACGAGGTCCTCGGATCCTCACCCCGCCTGTCCATCGCGCTGGGCACCGTCAAGGCCCATGTCGCCGCCGCCCAGCGCAAGCTTGGCGTACGCAACCGCGTCGGCGTCGCCGCCTGGGCGTGGGAGCGGGGACTCGTCCGCGGAGGGTCTGCCCGTCAGTGGCGGCTCGCCGGGCGGCGGCCAGGGGGCTGCTTCGGTTCGGGTCGGCGCGGTGGGCGCTGAACCTTCCGGTTGCGCGGCTCGTGGCAGAGCACCGTGAAGCGTTCGCCGTAGTGGCAGATCTCCATCGGCAATCCCTCGACCAGCGTGTACGTCGCGACCGAGTCGTTGATCTCCACCCGAAGCCGCCGCCCCTTCACCTGCACGGTGAAAGCGAGCCTGCTCAGCCGCTCGGGCAGCTTCGGGGCGAACTCGAGGATGCCGTCGTAGTGCCGCATCCCGCCGAAGCCGACCACGAGCGCCACCCACGTACCGGCGAGGGCGGCGATGTGCAGACCGTCGCGGGAGTTGTTCTCCAGGTCGGCCAGGTCCAGCAGCGCCGCCTCGCCCAAGTAGTCGTAGGCCAGGCGCAGATGACCGACCTCGGCGGCCATGACCGACTGCCAGCACGCGGAGAGTGAGGAGTCCCGCACGGTCAGCTGCTCGTAGTACTCGAAGTTACGTGCCTTGTGCTCGTCGTCGAACATGTCGCTGTGCTTGCACATGGCGAGTACCAGGTCGGCCTGCTTGACCACCTGCTTGCGGTACAGCTCGAAGTAGGGGTGGTGCAGCATCAGCGGGTATTCGTCGGGCCCGGTGCCGGCGAAGTCCCACATCTGGTGGCCGGTGAAGCCCACCGACTGCTCGTGGACGCCGAGGTCCTCGTTGTACGGCAGAGCGACCGCGTCGGCAGCGTCACGCCAGGCAGCCGCCTCCTCGTCGTCGACGGCGAAGGCGGCTGCCGCCTCCGGGTGCCGCTCGATGACGTTCGCGGCTTCCCTGAGGTTCTCCCGCGCCATCAGGTTCGTATAGATGTTGTCGTCGGCCACGGCGCTGTACTCGTCGGGTCCCGTGACCCCGTCGAAGTGGAAGGCACCCTGATGGTCGTGGTGGCCCAGCGAATGCCACAGCCGGGCGGTCTCCACGAGGATCGGCACGCCCGTCTCCCGCTCGAACTCCTCGTCGCCGGTGGCTGCCACGTACCGCACCACCGCATCGGCGATGTCGGCGTTGATGTGGAAGGCGGCGGTGCCCGCCGGCCAGTACGCCGAGCACTCCGAGCCGTCGATCGTGCGCCACGGGAACGCGGCACCACGCAGGCCGAGTTGCTCCGCGCGTGCACGCGCCGCGGGCAGTGTGTCGTGGCGCCAGCGCAGCGCCTCGGCCACCGCGTGCGGCGAGGTGTAGGTGAGCAGGGACAGTACGAACGTCTCGGTGTCCCAGAAGGAGTGGCCGTCGTACCCGGACCCCGTCAGCCCCTTCGCCGGGATCGCACGCCGCTCGGCGCGTGCGCCGGCCTGAAGGACGTGGAAGAGGCCGAAGCGTACGGCCTGCTGGATCTCCGCGTCGCCGTCCACCTCCACGTCCGAGCGGGCCCAGAAGTCGTCGAGATAGGAACGCTGCTGGTCGGCCAGGCCCTGCCAGCCCGTGCTGCGCGCGCCCGCGAGGGCGGCGTCGACCTGGTCGCGTACGGCAGGCAGGGAGCGCACGCTCGACCAGCCGTAGGCGACCATCTTCTCCAGATGCAGCGGCTCGCCGGGCTTCAGCACCGAAGTGACCGTGAGGCGGCTGACGTTCTCGCCGCTCTCGCTCGAAGTGCGGGTGGAATCGGGGCCGTTGACGACGTGGTCGGCTGCCGCGGCGACCCGCAGGCCGCTGCGGCGAGTGCAGTGCACCAGCCGCAGCCGCTGCCCGGAGGCCAGGTTCTCCTCCGGCTCCAGCGGAGACTCGAGCGCGGCGGCGGCGCGGGGATCACCGGGGATGTGGGGGAGTTGCTCGTTGGCGACGAGTTCGGACTGGACGACGACACGTACCTCGTCCTCCAGTGGCTCCACCTCGAAGGAGACGGCGGCGACGGACCGTTGGGTGAAGGAGACCAGCCGCGTCGAGCGCACCCGCACGGTGCTGCCCGCGGGTGAGGTCCACTCGCAGGTGCGCCGCAGCACCCCGTTGCGCAGGTCCAGCACGCGTTCGTGCGAGCGCAGCCGACCGTAGCGCACGTCGAACGGTTCGTCGTCGACGAGCAGCCGGATGACTTTGCCGTTCGTGACGTTGATGACGGTCTGGCCGGACTCGGGATAGCCGTAGCCCGCCTCGGCGTAGGGCAGGGGGTGCAGCTCATGGACGCCGTTGAGGTAGGACCCGGGCAGCCCGTGCGGCTCGCCCTCGTCGAGGTTGCCGCGCCAGCCGACGTGTCCGTTGGAGAGCGCGAAGACGGACTCGCTCTGCGGCAGCACGTCCAGGTTGAGGCCGGTCTCGCGCAGAACCCAGGGTTCGCAGGCGTAGGCCCGGTGGGTGATCATGCGCGCTCCTCCGACTCGGCCAGTTCGGCGAGGTCCTGGACGACCGTGTCGGCGCCGTGGCGGCGGAGGGCGTCGGCCTGGCCGGTCCGGTCGACGCCCACGACGTACCCGAAGTGACCCGCGCGTCCCGCGTCCATCCCGGCCAGGGCGTCCTCGAAGACGGCGGACCCGGAGGCCTGGACGCCGAGGTCGTGTGCCGCTGCGAGGAAGGTGTCGGGCTCGGGCTTGCCCGGCAGCTTCCGCTCGGCGGCCACCACGCCGTCGATCCGTACGTCGAACATGTGCTCGATGCCTACGGAGGTGATGATGTCGCGGCAGTTGGCGCTGGAGGAGACCACGGCCGTACGCAGACCCGCCTCGCGCACGGCTTGCAGATAGCGGAGCGAACCGGGATACGCCTCGACGCCGTCCTTGCGGATCTTCGCCAGAAGCAGCTCGTTCTTGCGGTTGCCCAGTCCGTGCACGGTCTCCGCGCCCGGAGGGTCGTCGGCCGAGCCCTCGGGCAGTTCGATGCCGCGGGAGGCGAGGAACGTGCGTACGCCGTCGGCCCGTGGCCGTCCGTCGACGTACTCGTCGTAGTCGTCGTCATCGAAGGGGCGGCAGGAGCCGGAGGGGCCGTCACCGTCGCGGCGCCGCAGGAAGTCGTCGAACATCTCCTTCCACGCGGCCGCGTGCACCACGGCCGTCTTCGTGAGCACACCATCGAGATCGAACAGGCAGGCACGGATGCCCTGCGGCAGACCCAGCGTCGTCATGGGGAGCCGGGTCCCCTCACTGGGGTGTTTGCATGCGTGCGGGAGGGGCGATTCGCCGTAATCGCCCCTCAGGCGGGCGACGGGAGGCCGCGGGGGAGCGGCGGGGAGAGCCCTGGGGCGGCTCTGCCCCGGCTGCCTTGGCTGACCCACCTGTTCGGCCGTCCGCAGCAGCGGCCGCGACCCGCACGCCTCAGCCTTACCCCTCACCACTCAGCCCGTCGACGCGGAGTGCGCGACGAGGTCGAGCCCCAGCGGCGTGCACCAGTGCAGTACAGCCTTGCCGTCGCGCAGGCTGGTGATGAGCCCGGCCTCGCGCAGCGCCTTGGCGTGCGTCGATACGGAGGCGACGCTGATGTGCAGTTCGCGGGCGACGCCGGTGGTGGTGAACTGCCGGGTCAGCAGCCGCAGTACGGCCGCCCGGGTGGAGCCGAGCAGAACTGCCAGGTGGTCGCGGCCCGTTGGCGCGTCCAGCAGGGGCAGAGGCGTGAGCGCCGGGTAGATGAGGATGGTGGGCTGGTCCTCGTGGCATGCGACCAGCGGGTGACCGGTCCAGAAAAGGGTGGGCTGGAGGACGAGCCCTTTCCCGTTGAGGGTGATGTCGAGATCGCGCGGATAGTCGGCCTCCAGCGTCGTGCCGCGCCAGCGCAGTCCCGGCGACAGGCCGGTGAGGGTCTCGCGCAGGCCGCGGTGGACGAGTTGGCGACTGCGCCAGGCGATCTCCGTACGGAATCCCGCCTCCAGCCGCGACCATGCGGGAGTGAGGAAATGGTCGTGGGCGCCGCGCACCGCCTCCGCCAGCTCGTCCCACGCCTCGCGGTCCCTGTCGGCCAGTTGACGGATCCACGCGGTGACGGGACGGTCCACGGCGCACATCCGGCGCAGCTCGGCGCGGGCGGCCTCGCGGGGAGTGGACATGATCTTCTCGAGACCGTCGTCGATACCGAACCCCGGCGGGTCCAGGAAGTGCGGCCCGGCTCCCCGCGGTGAGAGCAGCTGCGCAAGCGGCCGTACGTGCCGGGGCAGCGTGTGTCTGTGCTGCTGCTGCCAGCGTCCGAGACCGGCGCGGGGGTCGCTGCGCTGCAGCATCGCGAAGGCCAGACAGGTCTCCAGCAGCGGCGAGGGCTCCTGGGCCGTGGAGACGCACAGGAGATCATCGACCGTGAAGTGCAACCGCAGCATGCCCGCCTCCCCGGCTCGTTCTCGTCTGCGCCGCTCGGCGGTGAACGGCACACAGTTCAGCCACAGTTGAAATCATCGCGCTTTCCCTGCGGTTGCGATGAGCATCAACCACGCCGTGACCTCGGGCAGTTGCGCGGCGGTGCGACTGCTGGACGTGTACGCACTGCGTCCAGGGGGGCGGAGGGCACGCCGTCGCGTCCCGACTGAGCGGCCGGGATGCGCGACGGTGTGCGAGCAGGGGGTGGGGACCGCCCGGTCCTGCGCGCGTTGGGGGTGGCGCAGGGCCGGGCGGTGGGCCGATCACAGGGACGGGTCGCGGTGTCCTCGTTCCCGCCGTCACCGGTGGCCCGCCCGTCAGCCGAGCAACTCCACTTCCGCGAGCGTGGACTTGCGGGCCGGTACGAGCCGGTAGTGCTTGTACGCGCCGGGGTCGGCGGCCTCGAAGACGCGGGTCTGCCTGTCCCACCGGAAGGACTCGCCCTTGCGCCGGTCCACCTCTTTCCACTTCTTGCCGTCGCGGGAGCCCTCCAGGACCCAGTCGTCAGGTGCGGCTTTCCTGTCCGCCGAGGTGAGCGTGTAGGACGTGACCTTCTTGTCCCGCGAGCCGGGCTTCACCTCCAACGCCGCCTCGGAGAAGGCGGTTTCGCTCTCGGACGTGTTGTCCAGCAGCGGCTTGTCCTTGCCGGGTACGGTCACGTCGCCGGGCGGCGTGGGCACCTTGTCGTCCTTGGTGATCGAGGTCGGGGCGTTCTTCTCGCCGGTGCCCCACTTGGAGGGCTTCGGCCCCATCGCGAACTCCAGGGTGCCGCCCCGTGCGACCAGCTTGTGGGGCAGCGAAGTGGAGTGCCAGGGCTTGCCGTTGACCCGGAGGCCCTGCACGTAGACGTTGCGTGCGCTGTTGCGCGGTGCCTTCACCACCAGATCGCGGCCGTTCTCCATGTGGACGGTCGCCTTGGTGAACAGCGGTGAGCCCACGGCGTATTCGGGCGATCCCATGACCAGCGGGTAGAAACCGAGGGCGCTGAAGATGTACCACGCGGACATCTCGCCGTTGTCCTCGTCGCCCGGATACCCCTGGCCGGTCTCGCTGCCGAGATAGAGGCGGGAGAGAACGTCGCGGACCTTCTTCTGGGTCTTCCAGGGCTGCCCGGCGGCGTCGTAGGTGTAGGCGACGTGGTGCGAGGGCTGGTTGCTGTGCCCGTACATCCCCATCCGTACGTCACGGGCTTCGGTCATCTCGTGGATGACGTCGCCGTAGGAGCCGGCGAATTCCTTCGAGGCCGTCTCCGGAGTGGAGAAGTAGGCGTCCAGCTTCTTCGCGAGCCCTTTGCGGCCGCCGTAGAGGTTGGCCATGCCCTTGGTGTCCTGGGGGGCGGTGAAGGCGAAGCTCCATGCGTTGGTCTCGGTGTAGTCGTGGCCCCACACGCGGGGGTCGAACTTCCCGGGCGGCAGCCGCCAGTTGCCGTCCTCGTCCTTGCCCTGGAAGAAGCCGACACCCTTGTCGAAGTGCTTCACATAGTTGCGGGCGCGGCCGAGGAAGTACTCCGACTCCTCCTTGTAGCGCGGCTCGTGGGTCTTGGCGTACAGCGACCTGCCCATGCGGGCGATGCCGTAGTCGTTGAGATATCCCTCCAGCGCCCAGGACATGCCCTCCTTGGTTCCGGTGCTGGTGTAGCCCAGGAACGGGGAGGTCTTCATGCCCTTGCGTCCGACGCCGGCCTCCGGCGGGACGACTGTCGCGTTCTTCAGCGCCGCGTCGTAGGCCGCCTCGGCGTCGAACTTCACGCCCTTGCTGTGGGCGTCGGCGAAGGCGACGTCCGAACTGGTGCCGGTCATCAGGTCCGCGTAACCCGGCGAGGACCACCGTGAGATCCAGCCGCCGTCCTTGTACTGCTGCACGAAACCGTCGGCCATCTTCCCCGCACGCTCAGGGGTGAGCAGGGAGTACGCCGGCCACGTCGTGCGATAGGTGTCCCAGAAGCCGTTGTTGACGTACGCGTGGCCGTCGACGATCTTCGCGCCGGTGTGCGTCGGGGTGTCCTTGCCGGCCGGCTTCGAGAACGGGCTCGCATAGCGGGTGCGTGAACCGACCTGCTCCGCACCGGAGTTGGGGTAGAGGTAGAGGCGGTAGAGGTTGGAGTAGAGGGTGGTGAGCTGGTCGCGGCTCGCGCCCTCGACCTCGATACGGCCCAGCAGGCCGTCCCACTTGCGCTGCGCCCGGTCCCGTATCTCCTGGAAGGACGCGTCGGAAGGTATCTCCCGCGCCAGGTTCGCCTTCGCCTGGTCGACGCTGATCAGGGAGGTGGCGATGCGCATGGTGACCGTACGGTCGGCTCCGGGCTTGAAGCGCAGATAGCCGGTGACGTCCTCGCCGCCTCCGCCGTCGAGCTTTCCGCCGGCGGCCACGGACGAGTCGAAGACGGCGTGTACGAACATCCGGGTGGCGCCCGTCGACGACTTGCTCTTGACGTCGGAATAGCCGGTGACCGTGCCGGTCTTCTTGTCGAGTGTCAGCCCGCCCCGGTTGTCGACGTTGTCGAAGATGAGGTTCGCGTCGTCGCCGGGAAAGGTGAAGCGCATCATCGCGGCGTGGTCGGTCGGAGTGATCTGCGTCTTCAGGCCGTTGTCGAAGGTGACGCCGTAATGGTGCGGCCTGGCCGTCTCGTTGTCGTGGTGGAAGGGCAGTTCACGTGCACTGCGGGACGCGTCCGGCTTGCCGGCGGCGGTCGACGGCATGACCTGGAACGTCTGCCGGTCCCCCATCCAGGGGCTGGGCTCGTGGCTGGCGCTGAAGGCCTGCAGGGTGGGCAGGTTGTCGTCGTTGTTCTTACGCGCGTACTCGTAGAGCCAGTCCGAGGAGCCGGCGTCGGTCACCGGCGTCCAGAAGTTGAATCCGCCGGGGACCGCTGTGGCGGGAAAGGTGTTGCCGCGCGAGAACTTGCCGCTGGAGAGGGTGCCGCGGGTGGTCTGCGCGTAGTCGGAGAGATGCGCGAGCCGCTTCTCGGGAGCCTTGGGAGCGATCGTGACGTCGTCGACCCAGCCGCGGAAGCCGGCACCGCCCTTCGGGGAGTCGTACGCGACGAGGATCCGGTCGACGGTCTTGCCGGCCGCGAGCGAACCGATCCGCGACTCCCTGTTGTTCCACTGGTTGGCATACAGCGTCTTGGCCGCGGCCTGGCCCTGCGGCGTCAGCTCCGCACCGTGCTGGTCGGTGGCGCCGAGATCGCTCAGATAGGTGCCGTCGGTGAAGGCGAGGTCCAGGGAGGCGTGTGTCGCCGGGTAGTCCAGGTCGGTCTTCGGCAGCTCGGGGAAGAGCTTGTACGAGAGTGAAGTACGCGCCGTGACATCGACGTTGACGTCGAAGACCCGGTTGTAGGAGTAACCGGGGCCGCTCGCGGTGTGCTTGCCCGCGTAGCGCAGCGAGTGCCTGCCGCTGAAGCCCGCGTCGTCCTTGGCGGTGGGGGTGTCGGCGGGGCCGGTGTCGGTGTGGCTGCTCATGCCTTCCGTACCGGGCTCGGATTCGCGCTCGACTCCGTTGGTCTTCTTCTCCCCGTCGGGTGCGGTCTCGACGCTGTCCTTCCAGTCCGGGCGGGGATCGTCCGGTTCGAAGGAGGACTTGAAGCTGTCCGGGGTGCGCGGGGCGGGCGGTGCGGCGAGCGCCGCGCCCTGTGCCGTCAGAACGAGCAGTACAGCTGCGAGAAGAGCTGTGGGACGTGCGATGCGGTGCATGCGGAGGGGGCTTCGCGCCCCGACGGGTCTGACCCGACCGCTGAGTGTGTGGCTGTGCCGCACGAGACCCTCTCCCCGAGGTTGACATCGTTGTCCGCCGGTGACGCAGAGGACCAGTAATGTCGGTGGGCACGGTGGTGTCAAGAGTGCCTGGAAGGGACGTCCGGGGCGCATCGGGCGAAGCCGCCGGTCACGGGCGGCCTCGAGTGCTCTCAACTGCCCGGCGGTGGAATCCGGATGGTCCGGCCGGGAAGCGGCACGGCCGGGCCATCCGGAAGTTCAGAGCCAGCCGCGTTTGTTCGCGATGCACGCGGCGTCGAAACGGTTTCGTCCGCCCAGTTTCTTGATCGCGCTGGAGGTGAGATTGCGGACCGTACCGGGGGAAAGGAAAAGCTCGGCCGCTATCTCCCTGATGGGTGCTCCGTCCACCGTCAGGCGGAGTACCTCGCGTTCCCTGTCGCTGAGCGAGCACTGTGCGGGAGACGGCTGGCGAATCAGAGTCGGATCGGTGTCGGTGCGGTTGCCGACCAGGCCCTTGATGACGTGAACCAGATGGATCAGACCGGCATTGTCGGGGACGACGCTGAACGCCCCGTTCGCCGGGGCCCGTTTCATGCTGCCGCGGGCGGGGCCGGTGCCGATGACGGCGATTCCGCACCGGGGAGCCACGGCCCGCAGTGTGTCTGCGAGAGACAGTCCGTCGTCTCCCGTGGAGACCGAACCCAGAACCGTGACCGAGGGCCGTAAGCGCTCGACGGTCGGAACTATTTCCCTGCTGTCATTGACGATCTCTACGACATCGAAGTCGTTGACGTGCTTGAGAGTTTCAGCGATAGCTTCCGAAAAAAGACGTCTCTCGTCGCCGACAACGATACGAGTACTCATTTGTGAAGTCCCCCGTCGAGGCTCAGGTCAGTAGCCCAGCGCTCCCGCACGGTTTCATATTAAAACTGACGTGGTCAATCCCTGTGTCGACTTTCCGCTGCCCGACTGGGGGCGGATGAAGGTGTATGTCCGTTTCGAAGTGGCGACTTTTGATCCGGCTTGAACTTTCAGTTGTCAATACCAATCCGGACGCACTTGTGAAGATCGAGAAGCCGGAAAGGCCGGCCGGTATATCCCGTTTGCAGGTCGCTGCGGATAAGCGAGCAAAGCTGAATGGCAATGCATCTGCCCCGGCTCTCCGGGCGGGCACTCCCCGGCCCCGGTCCTGACGGCGGGCACTCCCCGGCCCCGGTCCTTCCGGCCCCTGCGCCGGCCGTCACCCCTGCCGGGCAGCGGTCTGCGTCTGCTCCCCGTCGCGACCGGCGGGAGGATTGCGGGGCGTCTGCCTCCGCAGGAAGAAGAAGAGCACGGGCACCACGTACAGCACCCACACCCAGACCTGTACGACGGTCGGGTCCGGCTGGAAGTTGACGGTGCCCTTGAGTAGGACGCCGTACCAACTGTCCACGGGAACCGCCGAGCTGACGTCGAAGGCCTTGTTCTGCAGGCCGCCCAGGAACTCCGCCTCCTGGAGGTCGTGCACGCCGTAGGCCAGGACTCCGGCCGCCACGACGATCAGCAGGCCGCCGGTCCACGTGAAGAACTTGGCGAGGTCGATCCTCAGCGCTCCGCGGTAGAACAGCCAGCCCATCACCACCGAGGTGGCGATGCCCAGCAGCGCACCCATCAGCGGCCGTGCCCCGTCGTCCGCCGCATCCACCGACCGCCACACGAACAGGGAGGTCTCGATCCCCTCCCGGCCCACGGCCAGGAACGCCGTCGCGACCAGCGCGCCCGTTCCCACGGCGAGGGCCGAGTCGAGCTTGCCCTCCAGCTCCGTCCTCAGATGCCGGGCAGTGCGCCGCATCCAGAAGACCATCCAGGTCACCAGACCCACGGCGGCGATCGAGAGCGAACCGCCGATCGCCTCCTGCGCGGTGAACGTCAGCTCCTTGGTGCCGAACTGCAGACCGGCCCCGAACGCGAGGCTCACGGTGACCGCGATCCCCACGCCGATCCAGATGGGCAGCAGCTTCTCGCGGTTCCCGGTCCTGACGAGATACGCGATGAGAATGCAGACGACCAGCGTCGCCTCAAGTCCCTCGCGCAGCCCGATCAGATAGTTGCCGAACACGTCGGTTCCCTTCTTTGAACGTCAGGAGAAGAGCTGCCGGGCCCACCAGTCGCCCGAGTCACGGACACCCGGAGGTATCGCGAAAACCGCTGAACCCACGTGCTGGATGTACTCGTTGAGCTCGGTGTCGTCGCGTGCGAGCCGTCGTTGCAGCGGAACGAAGCCCTCCCGCACATCCCGCTGATAGGCGAGGAAGAACAGCCCCGCCTCCAGGCGGCCCAGACCGTCGCTGCCGTCGGTGAAGGAGTAGCCGCGGCGCAGGAGGCGGATGCCGTCGTTGGTGTCCGGATGCGCCAGCCGTACGTGCGCCGCAGGCGGCTGTGCGGACATCCGCACCGCGTCGCGCTCGCGGCGGCGGCCTGCCGGTGCGCCTTCGCCCTTGCTGCGGCCGATGATCGTCTCCTGCTCCGCCAGCGGCGTACGGTCCCAGATCTCGATGTGCATCCGGATGCGGCGTGCGACGAGATACGAACCGCCGGCCATCCAGTCCGGGCTGTCCTTCTTCCCGGCCCACACGTGCTTGTCCAGGGCTGCGGAGTCACCGCCCGAGATGTTGCGGGTGCCGTCCTTGAAGCCGAAGAGGTTGCGCGGGGTCTGCGCTTCGGGAGTGGTCGAGGAGGTCTTGCCGAAGCCGAGCTGCGACCAGCGGACCGTCACCTTGCCGAAGCCGATGCGCGCCAGGTTGCGGATGGCGTGCACCGCTACCTGCGGGTCGTCCGCGCAGGCCTGTACGCACAGGTCGCCGTCGCTGCGCCGGGCGTCCAGGTTGTCGCCGGGGAAGGCGGGCAGATCCTCCAGAGCCGCGGGCCGGCGGGCGGCGATGCCGAAGCGGTCCTTGTTCCTGCCCTTGCCCTTGCTGCCGCCCTTGCCCTTGCCCGTACCGTCGAAGAGCGAGGGGCCGATGCCGAAGGTGAGGGTGAGCCGTGAGGGCTTGAGGCCCAGCGCCTCGCCGGTGTCGTCGGGCGGTGCCCAGTCCGGCCCGCCGACCGCGCCCTTGCCGACCGGCTCGCCCTGGGACATGCGGGCCGCGGCGCGCGTCCAGTCCTTGAGCAGCCCGATCAGTTCGGCACGGTCGTCCGTGATGACGTCGAAGGCCGCGAAGTGCAGCCGGTCCTGGACGGCCGTGGCGATGCCCGCCTGGTGCTCGCCGTGGAACGGGACGGGTGCGCCGGAGTCGACGGACACCGCCTCCGCGTCGTTGCCCGTGCGCAGCGCGGCAGCCGTGCCGCCGGCTGTGGCCGCCCCGAGCGCAAGCCCGGCGCCGCCCCAGCCCAGCAGCGAGCGCCGCGCGGGCTGTGCCTGACGGTCCGTCTGTCCCTGCTGGTCTGTCCGCGCCTGTTCCGCCTGTTCTGTCTTTTCCGCCTGCTCGGGCGCTGCGCCCCCGGCGTGCTCGGAGTGCTCGTCAGTCATGGCCCGGGCCCTTACGCGGCAACGGCGGCGGCGAGCCGGGAGAGCGGTTCGGCCAGCGAGTTCACACCGTCAGCGAGCTTCTTGCGTTCGCTCTTGCCGACGCTGTCGTACGACACGAAGGTCTCGCCGTCCCGGTGTTCGTCCAGCAGCTTGCCGATCGCGGTGAACTGCTTGTCCAGTTCCTTCGCGAGCTCGGGGTCCTTCTTGGCCGCCACCGGCTTCAGCAGGTCGTACGCCTTCTGCGCTCCCTGCACGTTCGCCTCGAAGTCGACCAGGTCGGTGTGGCTGTAGCGCTCCTCCTCGCCGGTGACCTTCCCGGTGGCCACCTCGTCGAGGAGTTCCTTGGCCCCGTTGGCCATGCTGGTCGGGGTGATCTCCGCCTTGCCGACGCGCTTCTGCCAGTCCTTCAGGTCGGTCATCAGCCGGTCGGCGACCTTCTTGTCCGCCGCGGAGATCTTCTTCTCCTCCCACAGGGACTTCTCCAACTTGTGCCAGCCGGTCCACTTCTGGCCTTCTTCGACGCCGTCCGCGCGCACGTCGACCTTGGGGTCGATGTCGCCGAAGGACTCCGCCACGGGCTCCGTGCGCTCCCAGCCGATACGGGAGACGGCGTAGTTCTTCTTCGCGCCCTCGACGTCGCCGTCCTTGACCGCGTCGGCGAACTTCTGCGCCGCGGGCACCGTTTCGTCGGCCTGCTGCTGTACGTACTTGCGGTACGAGGCGACGGCCGCGTCCAGCTTCGGGTCGCGCTTCTCGGTGCCGCCCTTGCCGCTGGCTGTGACCTTCTGGCGGATGCCGTCGCCCTTCATGCCGGGCTTGCAGGCGATCTCGTACGAACCGGCCTTGATCTCGGTGGTGATGTCCGCCTTGGTGCCGGGGCCGATGTTCTCCCGCTCGGTGACGATGCGGTCGCCGGGCGCGTACACGTAGACCTCGGTGACCTTGGAGCCCGTGTTCTCGACATGCAGCTCGACGTGGCCCGCGGGGAACGTGGTGTCCGAGACCTTGCAGGCGGTGTCGCCCGCGGCGACGTTCACGCCGCCGTCCTCCGCGCCGTCCTTCGACTTCTCCGCGCAGCCGGTCAGACAGGCGGCGGCCAGAAGGGGAACGGCTGCGCCGGCTATGAGAGTCCGGCTTTTGACGGAGGCGGGCATGCGGGTCTCCCGGTGGCTGGCTGAATGAGGGACGGATGAACCTCGGCCAAGTTAACCAAGGCTTACCTAACCTGCCAGGGGGAGCGCCGGACATGATTGGGCAACGAGTTGACCAAGCACGTGTAACACCGTGGCCCCGCGCAGCCGGTCGGTTGACCGGCTGCGCGGGGCGACGGCTGCGCGGAACGGATCAGAGGAGGTCCTCGATCGTGATGGGCATCTTGCGGACACGGCGGCCCGTCGCGTGGTGAACGGCGTTGGCGACGGCCGCATTCGCGCCCACCTGCCCGATCTCACCGACTCCCTTGACCCCCAGCGGATTGACGACCGTGTCCTCGACCTCGACGAGTTCGATCCCGACCTCGGGTGCGTCGGCGTTCACGGTGACCAGGTAGTCGCCCAGGCTCGAGTTGACCCAGCGCCCGGTGCCGGCGTCCATGTAGTTGGCTTCCAGGAGTGCTTGCCCGAGGCCCCAGAGCATGCCGCCCATGAGCTGGCTGCGCACCGTCCTGGGGTTGAGCACGCGGCCCGGCGCGAAGGCGCCGGTCATGCGCCGCACCCGTACCAGCCCCAGCTCCGGATCGACGGCGACCTCCGCGAACTGGGCGCCGAAGGTGAGGGTGGCGTACGGGATGTCCATGCCCGGGGGCTTCCAGGTGCCCGAAGCCTCGGCGTCCGGACGGTGGTTGCGACGCAGCATGTCCGTGTACGTCTCCGAAGCCGCCCCCGCGGTCATGGTGCCGTCCACCACCAGGACGTCCGCCGGGTTCACACCGTGCAGTGGTGAGCCGCTGTCCGCTACGGCCTCCGCGATGAGCTGCTCACGCAATTCCGTCGTGGCGGCGTGGACGGCGGCGCTGATCATCCCCGCGCCGGCCGATCCGACTGCTGCGGCGATGCCGGGGAAGTCGGTGTCGCCCTTCTCGAACCGGCAATGCTCCACGGGCACTCCGAGAGCGTCGGCGGCCACCTGCGTCATCACGGTGGCCACCCCGGTGCCGAACTCCGGGGTGGCTGCCTGCACGACGACACTGCCGTCCGCGTAGAGCCGCGCCCTGGCACGCTGCGGTGTGCCGGGAGGGGGCGCCGGATAGCCGGCGGCGGCCATGCCCGTGCCGATCAGCCAGTTGCCCTCCCGCCGGGCGCGGGGCTCGGGGTCGCGGTCGTACCAGCCGAACCGGGCGGCTCCGCGCTCGTAGCACTCCTTGAGGCCGTTGCTGGACCACGGATGTCCGGAAGCGGGGTCGACGTCGGCGAAGTTGCGCAGCCGAAGTTCGATCGGATCCACGCCGATGCGTCCCGCAAGTTCGTCCATGGCGCATTCGAGGGCGAACATGCCGGTCGAGTCGCCGGGGCCGCGCATGAACGTGGGCGTCATGGTGTTGGCGCGGATGAGCCGGTAGACGCCCTCATAGTTGGGGCAGGTGTACATCTGTGCGGCCGAACTGAGCGAGGGTTCCGCCCAGTCGTCGAACGGCGAGGTGGGGGAGAGCTTGTGGTGGCGCAGAGCCGTGAGCCGGCCGTCGCTCGTGGCACCCAGGGTGAGCCGCTGCTCCTGCTCCTCGCGGTGACCGCTGGAGGTGAACATCTGGGCTCGTGTGAGGGCCAGTTTGACCGGCCTGCCGACCGCGCGTGCGGCCAGTGCCGCGAGCGCGGGATGGTGCCAGATCATGGCCTTCGAGCCGAAACTTCCGCCGACGAAGTGGCTGACGACGCGGATCTTCGACAGCGGGATCCCGAGGAGCGCGGCCACTGTGAGCTGGGTGGCGTTGACTCCCTGCGTGCCGTCGTACAGGAGCAGTTCGTCACCGTCCCACAGCGCCGTGGTCCCCGACGTCTCAAGTGAATTGTGGTTGTTCGCCGCGAAGTTGAACGTCCCGTCCACCAGTACGTCGGCCTGTGCGAGCCCCGCTTCGACGTCCCCGCGTGCGGTACGGCCCGGGAGGAAACCCGCGAAGATCGCCTCGGGCTCGTACGCCTGGTCGCGTCCCTGCTCGATGGTGGTGACCGAGTCCGACTCCTCGTAGTCGATCCGCAGCAGTGCGGCCGCGTGCTGCGCTCGCTCGTGGGTGTCGGCGACGACGACGGCGATGTTCTGCCCCCCGTAGTGCACGACGTCGTCCTGCATCGGGAAGAACGTCTCGCCGGGTGCGGGGCCGCCGAAGAGGGACGGGACGAGCGGGGGCTGCGCGGCGATCTTCGGCAGGTTCTCGTGGGTCAGCACCGCGAGCACACCGGGCTCTTCCCACACGTCCGACGCGTCGACGGCGGTGACGCGGCCGCTGGCGATGCGCGCGCCGACCACGCAGGCGTGTGCCATGCCGGGAGCCGGGATCTCGGTGGAGTAGCGCGCCGTGCCGGTGACCTTCTGCCGGCCGTCGACGCGTTCGAGCGGCTGTCCGATCGCCGTGGTCATGAGGAGCTCCCGTTCGCCGTGAGGGTTTCCAGGACGCGTACGATCACGCGCTGAGCGAGTTCGACCTTGAAGGCGTTGTGGGTGGTGGTCCGTGCGCCGGCCATCTCCACGTGGGCCGCCTCGGCGAAGCTGTCACGCCCGGCCGTCGCCCCGAGCAGTACGCCCTCGGCGCGGTCGGCCCGCCAGGGCTTGGTGCCCACGCCGCCCAGCGCCAGCCGTACGTCCGCGATCGTGCCGTCCACCAAGGACAGCGCGCCGGCGGCCGAGACCAGCGCGAACTCGTAGCTCTCGCGGTCGCGGACCTTCAGGTACACCGAACGCCGGGCGACCGGCGCCGAGGGCACTTCGATCGCGGTGATCAGCTCGCCGTGCTCCAAGGGATGCTCACGGTGCGGGGTGTGGCCCGGCGTCAGGAAGAAGTCGTCGATGCTGTACGCCTGTTCGCCGCGTCCGCTGCTGGTGTGGACGCGGGCGTCGAGAGCGGCGAGGGCGACGGCCACGTCGGAGGGGTGCGTCGCGATGCAGTGTTCGCTTGTGCCGAGCACCGCATGCCCACGGCTGAAGCCCTCCAGGGCGGAGCAACCGGTGCCGGGCTCCCGCCTGTTGCAGGGGGAGACGGCGTCGCGGTAGTAGGGGCAGCGCACCCGCTGGAGCAAGTTGCCGCCCATGGAAGCCATATGACGCAGCTGCGGCGACGCTCCCGCCTCCAGCGCCTGGGAGACGGCGGGGAACCGTTCGCGTACGAGCGGGGAGGCGGCCACCTCGCTCATCCGGGCCAGTGCGCCGATGCGCACGCCGCCGTCCGGTGCCTCGTCGACGCCGGTCAGCGGCAGGTCGTTGATGTCGACGAGCCGGCGGGGTGTGAGGACGTTCTGCCGGAGGAGGTCGATCTCGGTGGTGCCGCCGGCGAGGAAGTCGCTCGTCGGGTCGGCGCTGACGGTCGTGATCGCGCCGGCCGCGTCGGCGGCGCGCGAATAGGTGATGGGCCGCACGGGACGTACTCCCTTTTCTCAGGCTTCGTGTCTCAGGCTTCGTCGCGGACGGCACGGATGGCGGCCCGGATGTGCGGATAGGCGGCGCAGCGGCAGAGGTTGCCGCTCATCCATTCCTTGATCTCTGCGTCGTCGCCGGTGTGGCCCTCCGCCGTCAGGGCAACCGCGGACATGATCTGGCCGGGGGTGCAGTAGCCGCACTGGAAGGCGTCTTCGGCGATGAACGCCTTCTGCATGGCGTGCAGTTCACCGTCCTGGGCCAGTGCCTCGATCGTGGTGACCTCACGGTCTTCGCAGGACAGCGCCAGCGTGAGACAGGCCAGGACGCGACGTCCGTCGACGAACACCGTGCATGCTCCGCAGGCGCCCTGGTCGCAGCCCTTCTTCGGGCCGGTCACATCCAGGTGCTCGCGCAGTGCGTCGAGCAGGCTGACCCGGGGTTCGATCTCCACCGGTCGCTCGGCTCCGTTGACCGAGAGGGTGACGGTCACCGGCCCGGGGCCGCGTTCCTCAAGGCCTGGGCCGTGCTCGGTGAGCGCGGGGCCGCGTACAGACATGCACACCTCCGGAGATCATTACAGTGAGGGTTCATATTAGGGCAATGGCGAGCAAATCAGACAGTGTTACGACCCTCGGGGCCGGTCCCGACAGACGGTCCGAGGGGGACGTCCGGACGACGGCACGGACTGCACGGACTGCACGGACTGCACGGACTGCACGGACCACTCGGACCACGCGGACTACAGGGGAAGCCGATGGCAGAGACGAGCGACGGCGCACTTCAGGCACGTGAGGCGGTGACGGTCGTCTTCACCTGGCAGGTCACGCCGGGAAAGGAGGCGGAGTTCGAACAGTGGGCGCACGGCATCGAGCAGGCAGCCGCCGCCTCTCCCGGCCAGCGGGGAGTCACCTGGCTCCGGCCCGAGGAAGACAGCGGGCGCTACCACGCGGTCGTCCGGTTCGCGGACACCGCGAGCCTGCAGCAGTGGATGGCCTCCCCGGAGCGGGCCTTGTGGGAGGAGCGCGTGAAGGGCCTCGGCCGCAGTGTCAGTCCGCAGCCGGCCACCACCGGCCTGGAGGCCTGGTTCGACGTCCCGCATCTGGTGACGAAGCCGCCGGCCCGCTGGAAGATGTCGCTGGTCACCATCGTGGGCGTGTATCCGTTCGCGCTGCTGTACGACGGAGTGTTCGCCGAGTTCTTCCTCGCCTGGCCGCTGCCCGCACGTACGGCTGTCTTCCCGGTCTTCCTCGCTCCTCTGCTCACCTACGCCGTCATGCCCTGGCTCAGCAGGCTGCTGCGGCGCTGGCTCTATCCCGAGTCCCGCGGGTAGGGCCCGTCCGGCGAGGGGTGGCTCCGGGGGGTGCCCGTTCCGAGGGCCTCAGTCCCTGGTCAGTCGCTGGTCAGTCGCTGCAGCCTCTGCGCCGTCGAGCGCAGGAGCGCGAGGTGCGCGCGGGCGCGTTCGTCGTCGCAGCGGAAGGCCGGCATCGATACGGACATCGCGGCGACGGCCGTGCCGCCGCGGCCGAGGACGGGCACCGCCACGCAGCGGCAGCCCTCGACGTACTCCTCGCGGTCCTCGGCGTGGCCGGCCTTCCGCACCGTCTCCAGCACGTCCATCAGCTCGTCCACGTCGGTCACCGTACGGTCCGTCAGGCGTGGCAGCTCCTGCGCGGACAGTCTGCGCCGGGCCTCCTCCGGGGCGAGACCGGCGAGCAGCATCTTGCCCACGCCCGTGGCGTGCGCGTGCAGGCGGGAGCCGACGTGGGAGACCAGCTTCATCGGCCGGGGTGAGTGGGCGATGGCGACGTAGACGTTGTGGATGCCTTCCAGGCGGGCCAGTTGTACGGTCTCGCCGCTCTCGGCGGCCAGCTCCTCCATGAGGGGGCGGGCGTGACGCTCCAGATCGCTGTGGCCCGAGTACGCCCGACTCAGCCGCCAGGCGCTCAGTCCGAGACCGTAGCGCTTCGTCTCCTCGTCGAACTCGAGATAGCCGCGCGCCGCCAGCGTCGCCAGGAGGCCGTGTGCGCTGGACCGCGGCAGGCCCAACTCCGCTGTCACGTCGGTGAATCGGACAGGGCCGCGGTCTGCGACGAGGTCGAGGATGGCGAGCACCCGGTCTGCGGATTTCACCGCACTCGTCTGCGGGTCGGCCATGGATTCCTCCCTCGGACCTTGACAGTGCCGGGCGCTGTCACGTCACATGAAAAGTGTTCTTGGACGAGAACGCTAGTTCATATAGAGGAACTCGTCGACCGCCGGGCGTGCCGCACCCGGACAGAGGGAGGACGTCCACGCCTCCGTGGCGAAGGCCGGAACACCGAACACGCAGCCAAGGAGACTCTCTGATGCGCGCGCTCGTGATGAAGGGCAACTGGCAGCTGGAGGTCGAGGACCTTCCCGAACCGCGTGCCGCACAGGGGGAGGTGGCGATATCGGTCATCGCCACCGGCATCTGCGGCTCGGACCTCCACGGCTTCACCGGCGAGAACGGCCGCCGCTTCCCCGGTCAGGTGATGGGGCACGAGACGGTCGGACGTATCACGCAGCTCGGCGAGGGAGCCGCCGAATCAGGCCTGGCGGAAGGCCGGTTGGTGACGGTCAATCCCGTCATCTCCTGCGGCGGCTGCGACGCCTGCCGCGCCGACGCCCAGCAGCGCTGCCCCTCCCGCCGCGTCATCGGCGTGGACCCCGCGATCCGTTCTGCCTTCGCCGAGACGATGACCGTTCCGGCCGCCAACGCCGTCGCCCTGCCGGAGAGCATGCCGGAGGAGTACGGCGCGCTCGTCGAACCCCTCGCTGTCGGCCACCACGCAGCCGTACGCGGCGACTGCGGCCCGGACGACCGTGTCCTGGTCATCGGCGGCGGTCCCATCGGGCAGGCCGCGGCCCTGGGCGCCCTGCGGCTCGGCGCGCAACGGGTGGTGGTCAGCGAGCCCCACCCCGCACGCCGTGCCCTGCTGGGCAGGCTCGGCCTGCGGGCGGTCGACCCCGGCGCCGGTGAACTCGACGCGCTCGTAGGGGAGTTGCTCGGCGGCCGTCCGACGCTGACCTTCGACGCGGTCGGCTCCGAGGGCACCGTGGGCGAGGCTCTGAACGTCACCGACCTGGGGGGCCGCGTGGTCCTCGTGGGCATGCACTCTCCTCGGCCGGTGCTGCCCGCATACGCGGTGAGCACCCAGGAACGCTCCCTCATCGGCAGCTTCTGCTACTCCGCCGGCGAGTTCACCCGGACCGCGCGGTGGGCCGCCGAGACGGACCTCGACCTTTCCGCCCTCATCGAGGGACGGGTCGACCTGTCGGGCGCGGCCGGCAGCTTCACCGGTCTGGCGCGGGGCGAGGACCAGGCCAGCAAGGTGCTTGTCCATCCCCACGGCGTCCCGGACTCCGCCGCCTCCACCGCAGCCACGCAGCCGTGCGCGCCCACCGCGACCCCCGGCACCTCCGCCACCCCCGGCACGCCCGACAGCAAGGAGGCCCCGAAGTGAGCACCCGCAACCCCCGTATCCGTCACCTGCGTGCCTTCACCGTCGACGCGCAGGGCGGTGCCGACTATCACGACCAGCCGTCCGGCCACTGGATCGACGACCACATCGCCACCCCGATGTCCGTCTACCCCGAGTACCGGCAGAGCCGTAAGAGCTTCGGCCTGGACGTACTCGGCTCGCTCGTGATCGAGGCCGAAGCCGACGACGGAACCGTCGGCTTCGCGGTCACCACCGGAGGTGAACCCGCGGCCTGGATCATCGAGAACCACCTCGCCCGCTTCGTCGAAGGCGCACACGCAGGCGACCTGGAGCGGATCTGGGACCAGATGTACCGGGCGACTCTCTTCTACGGACGCAAGGGCCTGGTCCTCAACGCCATCAGCGGTGTCGACCTCGCCCTGTGGGACCTCCTCGGGCGGCTGCGCCAACAGCCCGTGTACGCGCTGCTGGGCGGCCCCGTCCGCGACGAGCAGGTCTTCTACGCGACCACCGCACGCCCCGATCTGGCGGAGCCCATGGGTTTCATCGGCGGCAAACTGCCGCTTCGGCACGCGCCCGCGGAGGGACCGGAAGGGCTGCGGGCCAACGTGGAGGCGATTCGCGGCATGCGGGAGAAGGTCAGCGACGACTTCTTCCTGGCCTGCGACTGCTGGATGGCCTTCGACGTCCCCTACGCGACCCGGCTCGGACACGAGCTGGCCGGCCTGGGTGTGCGCTGGATCGAGGAGGCGCTGCCCCCGGACGACTACTGGGGTTACGCCGAGCTGCGCCGCAACCTCCCGCCGGGCATGCTCACTTCGACCGGGGAGCACGAGGCCGGGCGGCTCGGATTCAGGATGCTGCTGGAGATGGGCTGCGCCGACATCATCCAGCCCGACGTGGGGTGGTGCGGCGGGCTCACCGAGCTGCTGAAGATCTCGGCGCTCGCGGACGCGCACGGAAAGCTGGTCGTGCCGCACGGATCGAGCGTGTACTCGTACCACTTCGTGATCACGCGTCACAACAGCCCGTTCGCCGAGTTCCTGATGATGGCGCCACAGGCCGACGAGGTCGTGCCGATGTTCAGCCCGCTCCTTCTGGACGAGCCGGTGCCGGTGAACGGACGGCTGACGCTGCCCGAGACCCCCGGATTCGGGGTGAGCCTCAACCCGGAGTGCGCGCTGCAGCGGCCCTTCACGCACTGACTTGCCGCCCGGGACCGCCGCGACTGCGCCCCGTTCATGCCTGCCGCACCTCCCGTGCGTACCAACCACCACCGCACTCAAGGAACTTCACGCCAGGGTGTCACCCCGTCGGGTCGCTGTCCCTGCCACGCTCCCGGAGATGTGATGGAGTGGGCGTCCGGCCAACTCGGCCGTCAGCGGCAGCAGTTGGGGAACGGCTGAGGCGCATGCGGAGCGACCTCGGAGCCCGTCGCCCAGTGTGACCGGTGTGTGACACGCAGGCGTGCGGGGGAGGCATCCGGATGCGGAACACCCGCATCGGTGAAGAGAGAGGGCCGGCTGATGGCGGACGAGCGTGCGGCAGGTCCCCCGGGACAGCTCGACCTGAGGATCGACCAGCCGCACACCGCACGCGTCTACGACTACTTCCTGGGCGGGAAGACGCACTACGACGTGGACCGCAAGGCCGGCGACCAGGTGATCGCCATCTGGCCGGGCGTACTGGCCGCGGCCCGCGCCAACAGGACCTTCATGCGCCGCGCCGCACGGGTGCTGGCGGCGGAGTACGGAATCGGGCAGTTCCTCGACATCGGCACGGGCATACCCACCGAGCCGAACCTGCATCAGGTCGTCCAGGAGGAGAACCCCCGCGCCAGGGTCCTCTACGTCGACAACGACCCCATCGTGCTCGCACACGCCCGCGCCCTGATGAACAGCTCGCCCGAGGGCCGTACGGCCTATCTGCACGCCGACGTCACCGAGCCGGAATCCATTCTCCGGTCGGCGGAACTGGCGCGGACTTTGGACCTCTCACGTCCCGTCGCGCTGAGCGTGGTGGGGCTGCTGCACTTCGTGCCCGACGAGTCCGACGCGTACGGCCTCATGGAGCAGTTCACCGCCGAACTGCCCCCCGGGTCGGCGCTGGTCGTCTCCCACGCGACGGGTGACTTCGACGCGGAGGCGATGGAGAAGGTCGCCCAGGTCTACAAGAGCAGCATCACCAGAACGCAGTTGCGCAGCAAGGAGGAACTGACCCGGTTCTTCCGGGGGTTCGACGTCGTCGAGCCGGGCATCGAAGTGCCGCACCGCTGGCGCCCGGAGGCGAAGGACGGCGTACACATCGGCGGTGAGCTGGACGTCGTCGACGACGCCGCTGTGGGGGTGTGGGTGGGAGTGGCGGTCAAGCCCTGACGCGGTGAGCCCGCTGCGCCGCCACTCGTCCGGCCGTCCGGCCGTCCGCCCAGCGCCGTGCGGCGTCCGGGCTGACGCCCGGGAGGCGGGCTGACCGGGCGATCGTGCAGGACTGCATGTGCGACAGGCAGCGGGGGTTCGGCCATACGCCGCAGTCGCGCGGGCCCGGCGTGCGCGAAGCCCGTATGTTCGCGGCAGGAGAGACCCGCCGGAGCAGGCCGGGAGGCACAGAACGATGCCGTTGCACCAGGGCCGTACCGGTCCCGACCAGGCCCGTACCGAGCGCCACGGACTGTCGGTGAACCCCTTCTACGGCGTGGCCGACCCCGTCGCCGGCATGACGACGGAACCACCCCGTCACCGGCTGCCACAGGGCCCGATGGCGCCCCGTACCGCCTGTCAGGTCGTGCACGACGAACTCATGCTGGACGGCAACTCCCGCCTGAACCTGGCGACTTTCGTCACCACGTGGATGGAGCCGCAGGCAGACGTGCTGATGGCCGAGTGCCGGGACAAGAACATGATCGACAAGGACGAGTACCCGCGCACCGCAGAGCTGGAGCGGCGCTGTGTGACGATGCTCGCCGACCTCTGGCACGCCCCGGACCCGGACGGGGTCGTCGGCTGCTCCACCACCGGCTCCAGCGAGGCATGCATGCTCGCGGGCCTGGCTCTCAAGCGCCGCTGGGCACGCCGCGCCGGCGACCGCTATCCGTCCAGTGCCAGGCCGAACATGGTGATGGGCGTCAACGTGCAGGTGTGCTGGGAGAAGTTCTGCAACTTCTGGGAGGTCGAGGCACGTCAGGTCCCCATGGAGGGGGAGCGTTTCCACATCGACCCGCAGGCCGCCGCCGAGCTGTGCGACGAGAACACGATCGGTGTCGTGGCGGTGCTCGGCTCCACCTTCGACGGGTCGTACGAACCGGTGGCCGACATCTGCGAGGCGCTGGACGCACTCCAGGAGAGGACCGGTCTTGACGTGCCGGTGCATGTGGACGGCGCGTCGGGCGCGATGATCGCGCCCTTTCTCGACGACGACCTGGTCTGGGACTTCCGGCTGCCGCGCGTCGCCTCGGTCAACACCTCCGGCCACAAGTACGGCCTCGTCTACCCCGGGCTGGGGTGGGCGCTGTGGCGGTCCTCCGAGGCGCTCCCGGACGAACTGGTCAGCCGCGTGAACTACCTGGGCGGCGACATGCCCACCTTCGCGCTGAACTTCTCCCGGCCCGGCGCTCAGGTCGCCGCGCAGTACTACACCTTTCTGCGGCTGGGACGCAGCGGCTTCCGCGCCGTGCAGCAGAGCGCACGCGATGTGGCCCGGTCGCTGGCCCGGCACATCGAAGCCACAGGCGACTTCCGCATGCTCACGCGCGGCGCCGAGCTCCCGGTACTCGCCTTCACCACCGCGTCCCACATCACCGCCTACGACGTCTTCGACGTCTCCCGGCGGCTGCGCGAGCGCGGCTGGCTGGTGCCCGCCTACACCTTCCCGCCCCACCGTGAGGACCTGTCCGTGCTGCGCGTGGTGTGCCGCAACGGCTTCACCGCCGACCTCGCCGAGCTGTTCATGGAGGACCTGAAGGCTCTGCTGCCCGAACTGCGCGACCAGGAAGGCCCGTTGGGGCGTCCCGCCTCCGTGGCGACGGCCTTCCACCACTGAGGTCGCCGCTCCGCGCCCTGCCTGGGCACCTGGCGCCGTGCGGAACCAGCAGGCGATTGATTGGAGGTATTCGCGGTTTGCCGCCGTTCCTTCCGGTTACCCCCCTCGAATCCCGCAAGGATCCGTCTCCCGGTTGGAGGACCGTTGTCAGATTCCCGGCGCGCACAGGACAGCAGGAACCGCCCGGCACTGGAATCGGAGATCCCGGGACGGCCCGGGCCCGAGTCCCCAGCATTCGAAGAGCCCACGCATCCGCGGGAGCCCCTGCCGCCCAAGCCCGACCAGGCCGGACCGGAGATGTACTCACCCACCGGTGAAACCGTGGATGCTGATCCCGCCGTACGCGCCCAGACCGGCGGCCGGCTGACGACCGCTCAGGGCCTGCGGCTTCCCGACAGCGATCACTCGCTCAAGGCGGGCGCCCGCGGGCCCGTTCTGCTGCAGGACCACCATCTGCCCGAGAAGATCACGCACTTCGACCACGAGCGGATCCCCGAACGGGTGGTCCATGCGCGGGGAGCCGGGGCCCACGGCGTCTTCCGCGGCTACGGGACGGCCTCCTCGGTGTGCAAGGCCGCATTTCTGGCGAAGGACGCCGAGACGCCGGTCTTCGTGCGCTTCTCCACCGTCCTCGGCTCACGGGGCTCCGCGGACACCGTGCGGGACACCCGCGGGTTCGCCACCAAGTTCTACACCTCAGAGGGCACCTTCGATCTCGTCGGAAACAACATCCCGGTGTTCTTCATCCAGGACGCGATCAAGTTCCCCGACGTCATCCACGCAGGCAAGCCGCACCCCGACCGGGAGATTCCGCAGGCCCAGAGCGCGCACGACACCTTCTGGGACTTCGTGTCGCTGCACACCGAGGCCACGCACCACACCATCTGGAACATGTCCGACCGCGGCATCCCGCGCTCGTTCAGGATGATGGAGGGCTTCGGCATCCACACCTTCCGCCTCGTGGACGCCGAAGGCGGCACCACGCTGGTGAAGTTCCACTGGAAACCGAAGGCCGGGGTGCACTCCCTTCTGTGGGAGGAGGCACAGCTGATCAACGGCGTGGACCCGGACTTCCACCGCCGGGACCTGGCCGACGCGATCGAGTCGGGGGCCTTCCCCGAGTGGGAGCTGGGCATCCAGACCTTCCCCGACAACCCGGAACAGACCTTCGAGGGCATCGACCTGCTCGACGCGACGAAGATCGTCCCCGAGGAGATGGCCCCCGTACAGCCCATCGGCGTCATGACGCTGAACGCCAACCCCTCCAACTACTTCGCCGAAACGGAACAGGTCGCCTTCCACCCGGGTCATCTCGTGCCCGGCATCGACATCACCGACGACCCGCTGCTCGCGGGGCGGCTCTTCTCCTACCTGGACACCCAGATCAGCAGGCTCGGTGGGCCCAACTTCGCCCAGCTGCCCGTCAACCGCACGCACGCCCCCGTCAACGACATGCTGCGGGACGGCATGCACCAGACCGCCGTGCACACCGGCGTCGCCCCTTACCGCCCCAACTCCCTCGACGGCGGCTGCCCGTTCCTCACGGGGGCCGGTGACGGCGGCTACGTCGAGACTCCGGTGAAGGTTCCCGGCACGGCGGCAAGGGTCCGCGAGGCCCCGGCGTCCTTCGACGACCACACCAGCCATCCCCGCCGGTTCTGGCTCTCACTCACACCCGTAGAGCGCGAGCACGTCATCGCCGCGTACACCTTCGAACTGAGCAAGTGCTACGAGGACACCGTCAAGGAACGCAACCTGCGGGTACTCGCCGACGTCGACTCCGAACTGTGTGCGCAGGTCGCCGCCGGACTTGGGCTGCCCGCACCTGCCGCCTCCGGTCCGCTCGCCGATGTGGCACCCAGCCCGGCCCTCTCCCAACTCGGCGGCAGCTGGCCCACCACCGGCCGGGTCATCGGCATCATCGCCGACAGCGGCAGCGACCTGGATGCCGTACGCACGCTGCGTCGCTCGATCCTGGAGGGCGGCATGGTGCCGCTGGTCGTCGCACCTGGCGGCGGCCGGCTCGGCGAAGGTGACGAACCCGTCATCGTCCAGCGCACCTTCGCCAACTCACGCTCTGTCGAGTTCGACGCACTGCTTCTGGCGGGCGTGCCGGCACGGGGTGATGACGCGTACGGGGCCCGCGACGCGAAAGCAGCCCAGAATTCGCAGGGG
>DATMEI010000647.1:0-3716 GCA_035556995.1 Streptomyces sp. | reverse complement strand
CCGCGGAAGATCGAAGCGGCGGTCTCGTTGTTGACCGCGGAACGCACGATGGCCAGCAGCGGATCCCGGGTGCCCTCCGCCTCCCAGATCTGGAAGAAGTAGCCGACCAGCTGCCGGCCCCACTCCTCACGGTTCTGCGAGAGCAGCAGGTCGGGCAGGCCGACGGCCGGTGCGAAGGCGCCCTGCACGGCGGCGGAGAAGACCTGCTCCTTGGTGCCGAAGTAGTGATGGACCAGGGCGGAGTCCACGTCGGCTCCGCGTGCGATCGCACGGATCGACGCCTTGTCGTAGCCGCGTTCCGCGAACTCGGTGCGTGCCGCGCTGAGGATCCTGTCGCGCGTGGCCGGCTCGCCGGCGACCTTCTCGGCCGAGGCCGGGCGTCCGCGTCTGCGTACGGGCCCTTCGGCGCTCACCGCTGCCTCTGCGGGGGCGGTCCGCCCACGGCCGCCGAGGCGAGGTGGAGCCGGGTGTAGGCCAGTGCTTCGGCGAGGTCGGTCTCGCGTTCGTCCGCGGACATGGCGCGGCGGGTGTTGACCTCGACGACGACGTGGCCGTCGAATCCGCTCGACCCGAGCCGTTCGAGCAGCTCGGCGCAGGGCTGTGTGCCGCGCCCCGGGACGAGGTGCTCGTCCTTGTTGGAGCCGTTGCCGTCAGCGATGTGCACGTGTCCGAGCCTGTCTCCCATCCGGTCCAGCATGGCGAGGGTGTCGCAACGGGAGGTCGCGGTGTGGGAGAGGTCGATCGTGAAGTGGCGGTAGTCGTCCTCGGTGGGGTCCCAGTCGGGGGCGTACGCCATCATCTCGCGGTCGCGGTAGCGCCAGGGGAACATGTTCTCGACGGCGAAGCGGACGTCCGTCTCGCCGGCCATGCGCCACACGCCGCGCACGAAGTCCCGGGCGTAGTTGCGCTGCCACCGGAAGGGCGGGTGAACGACGACCGTCGACGCACCGAGCCGCTCGGCCGCGTAGCGCGCCCGCTGGAGCTTCACCCACGGATCCGTCGACCAGACCCGCTGCGTGATCAGCAGACAGGGTGCGTGCACGGCGAGTACAGGCACCTCGTGGAAGTCGGAGAGACGGCGCAGCGCCTCGATGTCCTGGCTGACCGGGTCGGTCCACACCATGACCTCGACGCCGTCGTAGCCGAGGCGCGCAGCGATCTCGAAGGCCGTCGCCGTGGACTCCGGATAGACGGAGGCCGTGGACAGGGCGACCTTCGCATCGGGTACGCGCACCGCAGGTTGAGCCACAGCAGACAGCCTAAGGCTCCCGCCGAGTGATCAGCCGGGCGTGCGGCAGACTGCCGCCCCTCGGGCCCATGCTGGTCATGCCGCTGGTCACACGGTTGTCGCAACGTTCTGCGGGCACCGCGGCCGGCCCGCCCCGGCGCCCGTGGCCGTGAGCGATCTCACGCACGCCGAAGGTGATCGAGGCGGCGGAGGATCACACCCTCGCGCAGGGCCCAGGGGCAGATCTCGACCTCCTCGACGCGGAAGATGTCCAGCGCACCCTCGGCGACGAGGGCACCTGCGAGGAGTTGGCGGGCCCGGCCCTCGGAGACTCCGGGCAGCTCGGCGCGTTCCGAGGCGGGCATGGCGGCGAGCCGCGGCACCCACTCCTCCAGCGAGCTGCGGCTCAACTTCCGTTCCACGTACGGGCCTTCGGCGGTACGTGCCGCGCCGGCGATGCGCGCGAGCTGCTTGAACGTCTTGGAGGTGCCCACCACGTGGTCCGGTGGGTTGAAGCGGTTGAACTCGCCGACGACGCGGGCGATTTCGGCACGCACGTGGCGGCGCAGCGAACGCAGGTCCGAGGCGTCGGGCGGATCGCCGGGCAGCCAAGCCGTGGTCAGCCGGCCCGCGCCCAGGGGGAGCGAGACGGCCGCGTCGGGCTCCTCGTCCTGCCCGTACGCCAGCTCCAGCGAGCCGCCGCCGATGTCGAGGAGCAGCAACTGCCCCACGGACCAGCCGAACCAGCGGCGGGCGGCGAGGAAGGTCAGGCGCGCCTCGTCCTCGCCGGAGAGCACCTCCAGCTTGACGCCGGTCTCCTCGGCGACGCGGGCGAGGACGTGTTCGGCGTTGGCCGCCTCGCGTACGGCGGAGGTGGCGAAGGGCAGCAGGTCCTCGACGCCCTGGTCCTCGGCGACTTGAAGCGCCTCGGCGACGGTGCCGGCGAGCCGGTCGACGCCGTCGGGACTGATCGCGCCGCCGGAGTCGAGGAGTTCGGCGAGCTTGAGCTCCGCCTTGTGCGAGTAGGCCGGGATCGGACGCGCGCCGGAGTGCGCGTCGACGACGAGGAGGTGGACTGTGTTCGAGCCCACGTCGAGGACACCAAGTCTCATGGAGTTCACGCTAGCTGTATCTGACGGAGCCACGGTTACGCTGGGGCACGTGGGTAAGACGAAAGCGGCGAAGCGCCAGAAGCAGGACGGGTCGGTACAGCAGGGACACGGGGCACAGGCGCCGTCACCAGCACCACCCGTACAGGCAACGACATCACGGGCGCTCCCGCGGGAGGTGCCCCGGGCGCCGGGAGGAGGTCCGGACCCCGCCGACCCCCGTGCGGAGGAGACCGGCCTGGACTTCGCCCGTGCCTGGGTCGAGTTTCCCGACCCCGCCGACGCCGAGCAGATCTTCCGCTGCGACCTGACCTGGCTGACCTCGCGCTGGAACTGTGTCTTCGGGCAGGGCTGCCAGGGCATCCGTCCCGGCCGGGCCACCGACGGCTGCTGCACGCTCGGCGCCCACTTCGCAGACGAGGACGACGAGAAGCGTGTCGCCTCACATGTGGCGCGGCTCACGCCTGAGATCTGGCAGTTCCACGATGAGGGCAAGGCCTCGGGCTGGGTCCAGGAGGCCGCCGACGCCGAGGACGACGAGTCCGACGGGTCCGAGGAGGAGGAGCCCGAGGACAGCAGCCGCAGCCTGCACGGCGAAGTCACCGGGGCCGAGGACGGGGAGGACGCCGAGGAAGACGACAGCGACAGCGACGACGACGAGAGCGAGGGCAGCGAGCGGCAGACGCGCCGCCTCGACGGTGCCTGCATCTTCCACAACCGGCCCGGATTCCCCGGCGGTGAGGGCTGTGCCCTGCACAAGCTGGCGCTGCTGGAGGGCCGGGAGCCGCTGGAGACGAAGCCCGACGTGTGCTGGCAGCTGCCGATCCGCCGGACGTTCGAGTGGGTGGAACAACCCGACGGCGAGCAGGTGTTGATGGTCTCGATCGGCGAGTACGACCGGCGCGGCTGGGGCCCAGGCGGCCACGACCTGCACTGGTGGTGCACCTCCGCCCCGTCGGCGCACGGAGCGGGCAAGCCGGTCTACGAGTCGTACAGGCCCGAGTTGACCGAGCTGATGGGCGAGGCCGGTTACGAACGTCTCGCCGAGCTGTGCGATCAGCGGCTCGCCGCCACTGCCACAGCGACCCCGTCCGGCTTCCCGGCCCTGCCGTTGCTCGCCCCGCACCCGGCTGATCCGCAGAACTGACCGTCCTGCGGGGCGCGTTCAGCCCGGGGGGCGTCAGCTCGGCGGCGGGCTCGGTTCGTCGGAGGGCGGCGGGCCCGAAGGCGGCGGCGTCGTCGGGTCGTCGGAGGGCGGCGGGTCCGAAGGCGGCGGCGTCGTCGGATCGTCCGGCGGCGGGGTTGTGGGCGGAGTCGAGCCCGAGCCCCGCCCCTGGATCGTGACGACCGCCCCCGACGGCGCCACCCGGATGTGCGCG
>DATMEI010000646.1:0-3665 GCA_035556995.1 Streptomyces sp. | reverse complement strand
CGAGGGCCCGTTCGCGTTCGCGGGTCCTCGTCGCGGGCGCTCGTCCCCGGCGCCCTTCAACGGCTTCACCGGCTTCACCGGCATCCGATGCCCGTCCGTCCGGATTCTCTGCGACCTCCACCGTTCACCGACGCCGTCGGCCACGACTCGAAAGGCTCCGCCATGTCGGATCTCAGCAGCCTCACCGCCGCACAACTCGTTGCCGGGTACACGACAGGAGACTTCTCCCCCGTCGAGGCCGCACGCGCGGTGATCGAACAGGCCGAGAAGGTTCAGCCGCACGTCAACGCGTTCGTCCGTATCGACGGCGACGACGCGCTGGCCCAGGCCCGCGACTCCGCGGAGCGCTGGCGGCGCGGCGAGCCGCAGGGCCTGCTCGACGGGGTGCCGGTGACCGTGAAGGACATCCTGCTGCTGCGGGGGAAGCCGACCCTCCGGGGCTCCTGGTCCAGCTCCACGGACGGTCCGTGGGAGGAGGACGCGCCCTCCGTCGCGCGGCTGCGCGAGCACGGGGCGGTGTTCGTGGGGAAGACCACCACACCGGAATTCGGCTGGAAGGGCGTGACGGACAGCCCCCGGCACGGGATCACCCGGAACCCGTACGACACCTCCCGTACGGCCGGCGGCTCCAGCGGCGGCGGCTCGGCCGCGGTGGCGCTGGGCGCGGGGCCGCTGACTCTCGGCACCGACGCGGGCGGGTCGGTGCGCATCCCCGCCGCGTTCTGCGGGATCTTCGCGATCAAGCCGACCTACGGGCGGGTGCCGATCTATCCCGCCAGCGCCTTCGGCACGCTCGCGCACGTCGGCCCGATGACTCGTGACGCGGCGGACGCGGCGCTCCTGATGGACGTGATCACCGGGCCCGACCAGCGCGACTGGTCCCAGCTCGCGCCGCCCACAGCCGCCTACCGGGACACCGTGCGGGGCGGGGTGCGCGGTCTGCGCGTCGCGTACTCACCGGACTTCGGCGGCCAGGTCGAGGTCGAACCGGCAGTCGCGGCCGGAGTGCGCCGCGCCGTGGAGCAGCTCGCGGAGCAGGGCGCGGTCGTGGAGGAAGTCGACCCGGGCTTCGCCGACCCGATCGAGGCGTTCCACGCCCTGTGGTTCGCGGGCGCGGCCCGCGTGACCCAGTACTTCACGCAGGAGCAGCGTGAGGCGATGGACCCCGGGCTGCGGGAGATCTCCGAGGACGGCGCCTCGCGCAGCGCCCTGGACTATCTCGCAGGCGTCGACGTCCGGATGGCCTTGGGCAAGCAGATGGGTGTCTTCCACGAGACGTACGACCTGCTGGTGACCCCCACCACTCCGGGCACCGCCTTCGGGGCGGGCCTCGAGGTGCCGGAGGGCTCACCTCACCGGCGCTGGACGAGCTGGACGCCCTTCACCTATCCCTTCAACATGACGCAGCAGCCCGCCGCTTCGGTGCCCTGCGGGCTGGACGGCGACGGACTGCCGATGGGCGTGCAACTGGTCGCCGCACGCCACCGGGACGACCTGGTGCTGCGCGCTTCACACGCGCTGTACGAGGCGGGGGCCGCCGCACTGCCGGCCCCCGCGCTGAGCGGAGCTACACCCGCCGGAAGTTGAGGGTCTCGCCCACGGCCCCGGCCCGCCACAGGTCCTGGCAGGCATCGGCCATCCGGTCCAGACCGTCGACCACCGCTCCCCAGACGATGCCGGGTACCCACCCGGCATCGCCGTTGATGAGGAGATTGTTGCGCTCGTAGAACAGCGCGAGGTCGATGACCGTGGACCGGGTGGCGTGGGCGGCCTGGCTGCCCTGCTGCTCGGCAGCCGCGTCATATCCGTAGGACGCGGTGCCCAACTGCGTCTTGGTGAAGGTGAAATAGCAGAGATCGCCCGGAATAGGGGTGATCGTCGGATTCTCCAGTGGTGGTTCCTCGGGGGCGAAGGGCGGGATCAGCGCATAGATCTCGTTACGTGCGTACTTCGCGTGGTAGACGTCGCCGCCCAGCGGCAGCGCGTTCCACACGGCCTCGCAGGTGATCGGTGCGCGGTCGTCGAGCAGCTTGGCGGTGCAGCTCACTCCCCGCTTGTCCAACGACACTTCGATGAAGCGCTCGGCCATCGTGCCTCCGGGTCGTGCAGTGGTGGATCGGTTACGTGTCAATGGTGGCGCAGTGGTCAAGCCCGCAACGACCAGGTCAAGGGCTGAAAACGATCCGCATATCTTTAGGTTGCCTGGGTAGCTGCGCGCCCATGGCTCCACCACAGGGGAACAACACCGGAAATGCCGGGAAAACCGGTAGAGGTCCAGGACGCCGATCGCTGCTCGCGGGAGCAGCGTCACTGGCGGCCGCCGGAACGCTGGGTGCCACCACGGCCTGCAGCCGGGTATCCAGCGCCGACACCGGAAACGGGGGTGATCTGCTGGAAAGAATGCGAATTCAGGGCACGGTCAAAGTGGGAATCGCCGGTGAGCAGCCCTACAGCTACATCGACAAGAACGGCGAGCTGACGGGGTCCTCCCCGGCCATCGCGCGGATCATCTTCGGGCGGCTCGGCATCGACAACGTGCAGCCGCTGCCCACCGAATTCGCATCACTGATCCCGGGCCTCAACTCCCAGCAGTTCGATGTGGTCGCCGCGGGCATGTACATCACGCCCGAGCGGTGCGGGCAAGTGCTCTTCGCCGACCCCGAGTACGAGATGCGCGACTCGTTCATCGTCCGCAAGGGCAATCCCAAGGATTTGCACTCCTACAAGGACGTCGCCGAGAAGGGCGCCAAGCTCGCCACCGGAGTCGGCTACGCGGAGATCGACTACGCGAAGGAAGTCGGCATCAAGGAGAGCGAGATGAAGCTGCTCCCCGACCAGCTGGCCGGACTGCTGGAGGTCCAGGGCGGCCGTGCCGATGTCTTCGCGGGCACCGCGATCACCGTCCGCAATGTCGTGAAGCAGTCCAAGAGCGGAAAGACCGAGTACACGGAAGACTTCGTGCCCACCCTGGACGGCAAGCCCGACCTGGGGACCGGCGCCTTCGCCTTCCGCAAGAGCGAGAGCAACCTCCGCGACGCCTTCAACGAAGAGCTCCAGAAGATGAAGAAGAGCGGTGAACTCTTCCGTGTCATGAAGCCCTTCGGTTTCATCGAACGGGAGATGACGACACAGACCGCGAAGGAGCGCTGCAAATGACGGACCTTACCTGGGGTCTGTGGGAGCTGCTGCTGAAGGGCCTCTGGCTGACTGTTCAGCTGACGCTCCTCAGCGCCCTCCTCGGCGCCACCGTGGCGTTCGTGGTCGGGGTCGCACGTACCCACCGGCTGCGCGCCGTGCGTTTCATCTCCGGTGCCTACATGGAGATCTTCCGCGGCACCTCCGCCCTCGTCCTGATGTTCTGGATGTTCTTCGTGCTGCCCGTCGCCTTCGGCTGGCAGCTGCTTCCCATGTGGGCTGCGGTCCTCGCGCTGGGTCTGTCCTACGGTGCGTACGGGTCGGAGATCGTCCGCGGAGCGATTGCCGCCGTCACCCCTGCCCAGCAGGAAGCCGGCATCGCGCTCAGCTTCAGCCCGTGGCAGCGGCTCACCAAGATCTCGCTGCCGCAGGCCTGGCCGGAGATGATCCCCCCGGCCAACAACCTGCTGATCGAGCTGCTGAAGGGCACCGCCCTGGTCTCGATCATGGGCGTGGCGGACATCACCTTC
>DATMEI010000645.1:0-2032 GCA_035556995.1 Streptomyces sp. | reverse complement strand
GGTGCGCCTCCTGGGGGGAAGGTGTTCGGGCGATCACCCCCAACCTAGACGCACCCATCGAACGCTCGCACACTTCCGGCCGGTCCAACACCGCCTGATGTGAGCCGACTTGGTCGTCAGGAAGGTCGGGCGCGGTCAGCGGAAGCTAGCATTCCATCTTCCAGGTGTGGGAGTCGCCGCAGTCGTTGCCCCAACCGTGGGACCCGATCATCGCGCGGCCCGGTCCGGCGCCCGTGCCGCTCACTCCTCACGGCGGGCCGCGCCCGCCACCGCGATGTTCAGGAAGCGCGGCACCGGTCGTCCGAGCCTGCGGAACTCCTCGGCCACCGTGGTCCGGACGTCCGTCACCCGGTCCTGCGGCAGCAGCACCAGCACACTGCGCCCCGCCTCCCGCCCGGGGCGCCACACGGCAAGGGCTCCGGCCCGGCGGGCGCCGGACACCGCTCGCCGGACGTCACCGGCGCCGGTGCCCTCACCTCGGGTCACGAGCAGCATCAGCCGCGCCGCGTGTGCCGGCGGGTCGAAGCCGATCAGACGCCGCCGGCCGTTCTCCCTGAGCATGGCTCTGCCGGGGCGGGCGAACAGCACGGCCTCGCGCAGCGCTTCGTCGCCGTCGGGCGAGGCGGCCCGGGCCAGGGCGGCCAGCCGGCCGCGGGGCGGGGTCGGCCGGGTGCCGCCCGCATGCAGTTCGGCGACCGCCAGAGCGACGGCGCACTCCAGTGGTTCCGCGCTCGCCAGTCCGGCCGCAGCGGTCAGCGTGGAGTGAATGTGCAGATCGATGCCGCCGAGGCCGTAACCGGCGCCCGCCAGGGTGCGCAGGAGCGCGTAACTGCGGGCGGCCCATTCGGGGTGCGGCGACGGCGGTCCAATGAGCGGGAGTTCGCAGCTCTGCGCGGGGTGCGCGAGCGAACTGAGCCGCACCATCCCGTCCTCGCGCGGTGCCGCGGCCGCCGCCACCGGCCAGCCCGCGGCGGCGACCAGGCGGGGCGAGCCGAGACGGAAGGCGTGCGGGGCGCTCCACACGGTAGCCGGGGGCCGGTCGTGTGCCGACTCCAGGGCGTAGGCCACCAGTCGGAACAGCGGGTCGGCGGTGTGCCGGCGGGCGAGGTCCGGCGCTCCGAGGAGCTTGCCCGCCGGCACACCCGCGGCGGTGCCCGTGGCCGTCATCCCGCCTCCGGTGTCCTGCGGGCCAGCAGCCGGTAGGCGTTGCCGCCCCCGGTCGCGCGGGCCACCACCGCACGCACCCGGTCGAGAACGGCCGCGGCGGCGAAGAACGGGAGCGCCCCGGTGTGCACCGTCGTACGGATCACCCGTCCGGTACGGGTCGGGGTACCCGGCCCCCAGGGGGCGTACGGGTGCGGGGCGAGGCGGTTCGCGGTGAGCAGGACCGCGCCGACGAAGTCGCAGGCCTGATGGGCCTCGCCGTGCTCCTCGGCCAGGACAGTGAACCCTCGGTCGGTCAGCGCCTGTCGGAGGTTGCCGACCGGGATCAGGTGCTGGTGCTGGGGCTGGAACCAGGGCAGCCAGTGCCCGCCCAGGATCCTGCCGAGCCGTGATTCGGGGTCCGGCAGTTCGATCAGCAGATGCCCGCCGGGGGGCAGTACGGCGGCCGCGGCGTCCAGCTCGGCGAGCGGCTCGCGGGTGTGCTCCAGGTAGTGGAACATGCTGACCGTGTCGTACCGGTGAACGAGTCCTGCGGCCAGCTCGGGGAACTGTCCCTGGTGGGCGGCGGTGACCCAGCCGCGTGCCTCCGCCTCGCGCACGGCGGCGCTCATGTCCAGACCGTCGAAGCGGGTGGCGGGCCAGATGTCCCGCGCGCTGTCACAGAAGTGGCCGTGCCCGGTGCCCACATCGAGCCAGGAGGTGGGTGTTCCGTACGCCTTGAGCATGCCGGCCCGCGCACGGTACGAACTGCCCATCGTGCCGAACACCCGGTCGGCGCCGTCGACGCCCATCCCCTCGTAGAAGTCCCGGTAGTAGAAGTCGAGGCCGTCCAGCGACAGGCGCGGGTTCTGGAAGACGTGCCCGCATC
>DATMEI010000644.1:0-4426 GCA_035556995.1 Streptomyces sp. | reverse complement strand
TGGCGCTGGCCTGCGAGTTGGCCCGCCGGGCGCAGGCTCTGGAGTTCCCCGGCAGCACCCCTCGGGACCTCCCGGACGTGGGTGTTTTCGCGGTCGGCGATCAGCTTGCGGTTTCCGCACACGATCTGGCGGAAATCGTGCGCGAAGTTGACGCCGCCGACGAACTCGCCGAGGCGGTCCGGCTCGTACGGGCAGGGGCCCGCCGGATCACCGACGCCGCTACAGCGACGCGATGACGCGGTCGGCCAGGAGGTAGGCGGTACGTCCCTCGCCGTAGGCGAAGGTGAGGGCGTAGGCCCCCGAGACGCTCGATCCGCCCATCAGCACCGGCACGTCCCCGTCCCGCAGCGCCGCGCACAGCAGGTCGGCGGTCTCGCGATGGCCGGGGGAGAGGCACACGGTGGTGCCGTCCTGGAAGAGGTAGACATCGAGCGTGCCCAGCGGCCCCTGCCGCACGTCTGCCAGCGGCGTACGGGCGTGGGCCAGCTCGGCCAGCCGTCCCACGGTCCGCTCGTGACCGGCGACGGCCTGAGCGTGCGACGGTGAGGCCTGGGCGGGTACGGACGGTTCGCCGCTGAGCGTGAAGTCGGGGTGCGAGGGGTGGCGGCGGCGGGCCGCGGCCACACCGGGAGACTCGATGCCGCTCTCCTGGTTCTCCAGGCTTTCCTGGCTCTCCTCGTGACCCGGTGCTCCCGGGGCGCTGCTTGCGGCGGGGTCCGCCGTGGTGTCCGCGGCGGTGTCCTCCGGTGCGGGCTCGATGTGGATGTCGAGGGCAGGCTCGATGTCGCGTTCGGCCTGGCGGGGCACGAAGATGCCGGGCTCGGGTACGTCGCGTTCACGCAGATCCCGCAGGCATTCCAGGACTTCGTCGTCGACGCGGCCCTCCAGCAGGGCGTCCCACAGGGTCGATTCGATGCCGGAGGGAGCAGGAGCGACCTCGTACTCGGTGCCGTGGCCCGCGAGCAGCCCGCCCTCGTCGGCGCCGCTCTCGCGGGTCTCCTGCGCGGCCCAGAAGGCGCGTGCCTCGGCCAGTTCGCGTTCCCGTTCCTCTGCCAGCGCCTCGACGACGATGCTGCGGATCTCCTCCGCGGAGGCGGCGGTACGGGCGTGGGGCACGGTGGCGGCGGTGGAGGCGCCGGCGGCGGCAGGGGCGGAGTGCTCGCCCCGTGCGGTGTCCTCGCTGCAGAGCCGGTCGCCCAGTCCGTCGAGCCTCCGGCGCAGGTCGCGCGCCGAGTACAGGGCAGCGCCGCCGACGGCCGTGGCGGTGACCGCGGTCGCGAGCAGGAGGAGAGATATGGCGCTCACTGACGTACTCCCGGTTTGGTTCGTTCCCCCAGAGGTCCTGTGCAGCTTCCCGTGTACGTGGAAGGCGTGTCGACCGTAGTCCCAAACGCCGTGAATAGGACAGAGGCGAACTGTGACCTCTGTCGTCCCTGCCGCCTTGAACTGGGGAAACGCAGCGCCCCCGGGGGATAAATCACATCCCGGGGGCGCATGCTTCCCGTGGAAACGGGCAGAGCGAACCGTCTCGGTCAGCTCAGCTGAGGCGCTCCAGCACCATCGCCATGCCCTGGCCGCCGCCGACGCACATGGTCTCCAGACCGAACTGCTTGTCGTGCCACTGCAGGGAGTTGAGCAGGGTGGTGGTGATACGGGCCCCTGTCATGCCGAAAGGATGGCCGACGGCGATGGCGCCGCCGTTGACGTTGAGCTTGTCCAGGTCGATGCCGAGGTCACGGTACGAGGGGATGACCTGTGCCGCGAAGGCTTCGTTGATCTCGACCAGGTCGATGTCGCCGACCGACATGCCCGCGCGGGCCAGTGCCTGCTTGCTGGCCTCGACCGGCCCGTAACCCATGATCTCCGGGGAGAGGCCGGAGACGCCTGTGGAGACGACGCGGGCCAGCGGGGTCAGGCCGAGTTCGCGTGCCTTGGTGTCGGACATGATCACCAGCGCCGCCGCGCCGTCGTTGAGCGCACAGCAGTTGCCCGCCGTGACCAGCCCGTCGGGGCGGAAGACCGGCTTCAGCCCTTCGACGGCCTCCAGGCTCACTCCGGCACGCGGCCCGTCGTCCTTGGAGACGACGGTCCCGTCGGGCGTCGTGACGGGCGTGATCTCGCGTTCCCAGAAGCCGTCCGCGATGGCTTTCTCGGCGAGGTTCTGCGACCGGACGCCGAACTCGTCCATGTCCTTGCGGGTGACGCCCTTGAGGCGGGCCAGGTTCTCGGCGGTCTGCCCCATCGCCATGTAGACGTCCGGGACTTCACCGTTCTCGCGGGGGTCCTTCCATCCCTCACCGCCGCTCTCGGCGCGCGCGGCCGTACGGGCCTCGGCGTCGGCGAAGAGCGGGTTGTGGGTGTCGGGCATGCCGTCGGAGGAGCCCTTCACCTGACGGGAGACCGTCTCCACGCCGGCCGAGATGAAGACGTCGCCCTCGCCCGCCTTGATGGCGTGCATCGCCATGCGGGTCGTCTGCAGGGAGGAGGAGCAGTACCGGGTGACGGTGCAGCCGGGGAGGTGGTCCAGGCCCATCTGCACGGCGATGACGCGGCCCAGGTTGTGGCCCTGTTCACCGCCCGGCAGGCCGCAGCCGAGCATCAGGTCGTCGATCTGTGCGGGGTCCAGCTCGGGCACCTTGGCGAGCGCGGTCTTGACGATCTCGGCGGTCAGGTCGTCGGGCCGTACGTCCTTGAGCGACCCCTTGAAGGCGCGTCCGATGGGCGAGCGGGCTGCAGAGACGATCACGGCTTCGGGCATCACGGCTCCAGAGGATGTCTGCGTCGGCACGTTGGCTACCTGCGGGAAGCTACCTGTCCGTAGGCCCTGGGTCACTGCTCGCAGCGTGTGATGCGGGACTCTTTTCTAAGCGCTTGCTTTCCGTGTGGTCGAGTCCCGTCCAGCAGCCGGGGCGCTTCCCTTCCAGCGTATGCCGCGCTGTCTGCTAGATCGCCTCCTCGCGTGTGGCCGTGACGTCCTCCGCGGGGGGCAGCCGCCGGCGGCGGCGGTGCTTGAGGAGGGCCCAGGGGCCGCGTACGCCCGTGACCTCCGTGCCGCCTTCCGCGACGGCCTCCGCCGCGGCACGTGCGACCGGCAGGATGCTCTCGCGCCGGGCCGCGTCCGGACGCTCGTCCTCGGTCGGCCACAGGCCGAGAGAGGCGCACAGAGTCGGCAGGACGGCCATGGCCGCCGTGGCGTAACCCTCCGCCGAGGGATGGTAGTTGTCGGGTCCGAAGAGCTCGCGCGGGTGTGCCGCGAACTCCGGGCCCAGCAGGTCGCCCAGCGAGACCGTACGGCCGCCCTCCTCGACCACGGCGATGGTCTGGGCCGCGGCCAGCTGACGGCTCAGCCGCCGTGCGACCCAGCGCAGCGGTTGACCGACGGGCTCGATCGAGCCGAGGTCGGGGCAGGTGCCGACCACCACTTCGCAGCCGGCGGTGCGCAGCCTGGCGACGGCGTCGGACAGCAGCCGGACGGCACGCGAGGGCGGCATCCGGTGTGTGACGTCGTTGGCGCCGATCATGATGACGCAGACGTCGGGCGCGAGGTCGAGATCGTGCTCGCTGAGCAGCAGCGTGACCTGACGCTCGAGGTCGTCGGACTGGGCGCCCGGCAGTGCCACGTTGCGCAGTTCCACAGGGCGTTCTGCGACGGCGGCCAGCGCCGAGGCGAGCAGTGCGCCCGGGGTCTGCCGGGGACGGGTCACGCCCTGGCCGGCAGCGGTCGAGTCGCCGAGGAAGCCGAGCCGGACCGGACGGCCGTAGCGCTGGCCCGCGAAAGCGGAGCCGTAGAGACCGTCGGCGGGCGGTGGTTCCTCGTCCGATCCACCGATCTTGCGCTTGGCGAGCTGTGCCTCGGTGAACAGCAGTCCGACCGCCGCACCGCCGAGCAGACTGAGTCCGCCGCCCCCGTATGCGGCCGCGGTCGCGATCCGCCGTGCCACTCTTGCGCTCGCCGCCTTCGACATCGGCATTTTTCTGGTCCGCCTCCCGGCCGGTTGTTCCGTAGCCTGCGTGGTGCGTGCGTCGTGCTGTGTGGTGCGTCGTGGGTGGTTCGTGTGCCGTACGTTGTGCGTCGTGCGTGCTTCGCCGGGTGTGAACCGTGTTCGGCGATCTGCTCGACCGCGCTGGTCGCGCCCTCGCGCCTCGTACCGCCGAATCCAGGTGTGAATGGTGCCCGGGTGCATGAAGAGGCACCCTGGATGGGTAGTCGGTGTGAGCGCCCAGTGCGCGTCCTGTGACGTGCGGGCTGTGCGCTCCTAACACTGTGTTGCCCCGTGAGGCCCCCTCTGCAACCTTCGCAACGGGCCTCCGGTGTGCGCGTGTTGCGCAATATGGTGACGGTACGGGCAAGCAACGACGCTGCCCACGGACACGCGGAGACCACGGTGCAGTATCACGAGTCCATGATCGACCTTGTCGGCAACAC
>DATMEI010000643.1:0-12291 GCA_035556995.1 Streptomyces sp. | reverse complement strand
CTCCCGCGACGCCCCGGAGCTCCGGTAAAGGGGCCCTCCGCCTCCCCCGGCATCACGTGTTGAGCGGTACCTTGCACGTCAGGCCCGGAAAGTGCAAGAGGTCGGTCACACTCGCGCAAAGTCACTCACTCGCGCTACATTGCCGGGCATGTTGCGCGAGCACCGCCACGAACAGCTGCTGCGGCTCCTCCGCGAAGAGGGCGTGCTGCCGGTGGGGCAGATCGCGGAGAGGCTGGACATCAGCGAGGCCACCGCGCGCCGCGATCTGAACGACCTCGGCAAGGCAGGCAGGCTGACCCGGGTCTACGGCGGAGCAGTCGCCCGCCAGCCCGTCGAGAAGCCCTTCGACGAGGAGGCCGTCGGCGATCTCGCCGACAAGGACGCCATCGCACGCCGCGCCGCCTCCACAGTCGCGGACGGTGAGGTGGTGCTGCTCGACATCGGCACCACGACCCTCCAACTCGCCCGTCAGCTGCACGGGCGGAAGATCACCGTGGCGACCAGCAACCTCGCCGTCTACGAGGAGCTGAAGGACGACACGGATGTCTCCCTTGTGCTGCTCGGCGGCCAGGTGCGCCGCAACTACCGCTCGCTGGTGGGCCATCTGACCGAGTCGAGCCTGGGACACCTCTACGCCGACCGTGTCTTCCTCGGCACGAGCGGCGTACTTCCGGACGGCCGGGTCCTCGACACCACCGATATCGAAGTGCCCGTCAAACAGGCGATGCTGGCATCCGCCCGGCAGGTCGTGCTGCTCGCCACCGCAAGAAAGTTCCCCGGCACGGGGACGGCCCGTATCTGCGGGCCGCAGGACATCGACGTACTGATCACGAGTCAGGCGTCCGACCCCGGCACTCTCGCGGTCTTCCGCGAGGCCGGAGTGGAGGTAGCTGTGGAGGTGGTCGAGCCATGAGGCTGACCGTGCTGGGCGGCGGCGGGTTCCGCGTGCCGCTGGTCCACCGGGCTCTGCTGGAGGACACCGGCGATCCCGCCGGCCGCATCACCGAACTCGTCCTCCACGACACCGGACGCGCCCGGCTCGATGCCGTCGAAGGTGTCCTCGCCCACCAGGCCGCGCAGCATCGGGCCACGCAGCATCAGGGCCTTCCGGCACCTGCCGTACGGTCCACCACGGACCTCGACGAGGCCCTGCGCGGCGCGGACTTCGTCTTCTCCGCCATCAGGGTCGGCGGTCTGGAAGGCCGCACCCGCGACGAGCGCATCCCGCTGGCCGAAGGCGTACTGGGCCAGGAGACGGTGGGCGCGGGCGGGGTGCTCTACGGGCTGCGTACGCTCCCCGTCGCCGTACGCATCGCCGAGCGCATCGCCGAACTCGCCCCCGACGCATGGGTCATCAACTTCACCAACCCCGCCGGCATGGTCACCGAGGCCATGAGCCGCGTCTTCCGCGAACGCGGCCTGGGCGACCGCGTGATCGGCATCTGCGACTCGCCCGTCGGGCTGTGCCGCCGCACCGCCCGCGCCATCGGCGCAGACCCGGACCGCGCGGACTACGACTACGTGGGCCTCAATCACCTCGGCTGGCTGCGCCGCGTCGTCGTGGACGGACGGGACCGGCTGCCCGAACTCTTCACGGACAGCGGCCGGTTGACGTCCTTCGAGGAGGGCAGGCTCTTCGGCGCCGACTGGCTGCGCACCCTCGGCGCAGTGCCCAACGAGTATCTGCACTACTACTACTTCAACCGGGAAGCGGTGGCTTCTGTGCAGCAGGCCGAAGCCACTCGCGGTGAGTTCCTGCGGGAGCAACAAGCCCGTTTCTACGAGGAGTCGAAGCCGGGCGACCCCTCCCATGCGTACGCGGCCTGGGAACGTACGCGGCAGGAGCGCGAGGAGACCTACATGGCCGAGAGCCGTGAGGTCACCGGCGGCTGGGAACGCGAGAGCTGCGACCTGGAAGGCGGCGGCTACGACCGCGTCGCCCTGGCCCTGATGCGGGCCGTCTCACGCAACGAACGCACGACGCTGATCCTCAACGTGCCCAACCGCACGGCCGTTCCGGGCCTCGACGCGGACGCGGTGGTGGAGGTGCCCTGCCTCGTCGACGCGGGCGGCGCACGGCCGCTGTCGGCGGGGGCAGTCGCCCCCGACCAGCTGGGCCTGATGCTCTCGCTCAAGGCGGTCGAGCGCTCCGCCATCGAGGCCGCGGCCGACGGTTCACGCGCCGCCGCCCTGCGGGCACTTGCGCTGCACCCGCTGGTGGATTCCGTACGGGTGGCGGACCGCATCCTTGACGCAGCGGGCGGCTTCTGACGGAAGGTGTTCCCGGACGGCTCGCGGGGGGGGGATTATTCAGTCGCGGTTTCCGAAGTCCCCGGGTAGACAGGCGTGATGGCTGACCGCCTGTTCTCCGAACCGTCTCTCGCCGGGCTGTACGACGCTCTGTGCGCGGGGAGGGACGACTTCGACTTCTACCTGCCGTTGGTGATGTCCGCGCGCGCGGTGCTCGATGTCGGCTGCGGGACGGGCGAGTTGCTGCACCGGGCACGGGACGCGGGTCACAAGGGGCGGCTGTGCGGGCTCGATCCGGCCGAGGCGATGCTCGGCCAGGCGCGCAGGCGGGCGGACATCGAGTGCGTTCTCGGGGACCTCGAATCGGTCGGCTGGGACGGTGAGTTCGACCTGGTCGTGATGACCGGCAACGCGTTTCAGGTCCTTGTCGGCGACGACGAACTGCGGACCGCGCTCGCCGCGATCCGGTCCGCCCTCACCGACGCCGGCCGTTTCGTGTTCGAGACGCGCAACCCCGCCGTCCGCGAGTGGGAGCGCTGGACCGCGGACAACGTGGCCGAGGTGACCGACACAGACGGTGCCGTGGTGCGCTCCTGGCCGGAGGCCGAGACGCCCGGTGAAGGAGACGTCGTCAGCTTCACCCAGACCTTCACCCGCGCCGGGTGGGATGGGCCGCAGACAAGCCGCAGCACCTTGAGGTTCCTCGGCGCGGATTCGCTGTCGTCGTTCCTGACCGAGGCCGGGCTGGCGGTTGCAGATCAGTTCGGGGACTGGGACGGGCAGCCCCTGACGGCCGCGAGCCGGGAGATCGTCACCGTCGCCGTACGAAGCTGACCCGGATCCCGGAGGGCTCACCGTAAGAGGGCCAGTTCCTCCGGGACGGCCGCTCGGAGGGCGGTGGCGGTCGCGGTGATCGCGGGATGCCGGGCGGCACCGCTTCGAAAAGCGATCTTGGTTCGTCTGTGTATCGGCAACCGCGTGAGCACCACCTCGGGCTGTGGGTCCACAACTCCGAGCTGCGGCACGACGGCAACGCCCTGTCCGGCTGCGACGAGCGCCAGCACCGTGGCGAATTCGTCCACCTGGTGCCGGATGAGCGGGGTGAAGCCGGCGGCCTGGAAGGCACGGACCGTCATCGCGTGGCACAGCGTCCCCGGCGTCGCCGTGATCCACGACGCGTCCTTGAACCGCCCGATCAGAGAACCGTCAACTGCCTCTCCCGGCACGGGGGATGTCGATGCGAGGAACATGGCCTCAGTGAAGAGCGGTTCGGTCGCCAGGCCCGGTTCGGCAGGGGTCGGCACGAAGTCGTACTCATGGAACAGCGCAACATCCAGGTCGCCGGCGCGAAGGGCGTGGGCGACACCTGCCGGATCGATCTCCAGCACCATGGGTTCCAGTCCCGGGTGCTCACGGGCCAGCGAGGTCAGCGCGGCGGGGAGTATCGCCCGCCCGGCGGTGGGGAAGGCACCGATCCGCAGGGAGCCCGCCAAGCCGCGGCGCGCGTCGCTGAGTTCTGCCTCGGCCCTTTCCAGACGTTCGAGTACTGCCTCCGCATGGTGGACCAGGTTCTGCCCTGCCGGAGTGAGGACGACCCTCCGCCCTGTTCTCTCCAGAAGGGAGATCCCCGCTTCGCGTTCAAGGGCGCTGAGTTGCTGGGAGACCGCCGACGGGGTGAAAGCGAGCGCTTCGGCGACCGCAGCGATGGTGCCGCGAAGGGACAGCTCCCGCAGCAGGCGCAGACGTCGGACATCGAGCATCAGCTGAGCTTACGCCCGGCACCGGAAATGCGAACTGGACCTGCACGATTTACGGAGACCACCCTCGTACCCATGACCCGACACACATCCCTGCACGGGGTTCACGTACCGCTCGTCACGCCGTTCACCGCAAAAGGGCATATCGCGGAGGACTCCCTCGAGGAACTCGCTCATGCCGTGCTCGACGCCGGCGCCACCGGGATCACCGCCCTGGGGACGACCGCCGAGGCCGCCACGCTCGACAGGGCAGAGAGAACCGCTGTCGTCGACGTGTGCGCCCAGGTCTGCCGGGAGCGCGACGCGGCACTGATGATCGGCGCCGGGAGCAACGACACCCGGGCGAGCGAACGCGCCCTGTCAGAACTCACGCGGTGGCCGGAAGCCGCAGCCGCGCTGGTGCCCGTGCCCGGCTTCACCCGGCCCTCCCAGGCAGGTGTCCTCGCCCATTTCGCCCACTTGGCCGCCGGCAGCCCCCTGCCCCTGGTCGTCTATCACGTCCCGTACCGCACCGCCCGGCCCCTGGAGGCGCCCGCCTTGCGCGCGTTGGGGCACCTCCCCGGTGTCCGGGGAATCAAGCTGGCGCAGGGCGGCATCGACCAGGACACCGTGGACCTGTTCGGCGAACTCCCCCCGGACTGCGCAGTCCTGGCCGGAGACGACCTGTTTCTGTCGCCGCTGCTCGCCCTCGGTGCGGCGGGCGGCGTTCTCGCTTCCGCGCACATGGCCACCAGCCGGTTCGCGGAACTGGCCGCGGCCTGGCACCAGGGCGACGTCTCAGGGGCGCGGAACCTCGGGCACGCGCTTGCCCGGTTGTCCGCCGCCGCCTTCCGCGAACCCAACCCCACCGTGATCAAGGGCGTCCTGCACGCACAGGGCCGCATTCCCACGCCGGACGTACGCCTGCCGCTGCTGCCGGCCCGCCACGACTACGTGGACGAGGCGCTGAAGCTCCTGGCCGAACTGGGCGGATAGCGCACTGGCCGTGACGGACCGCCAGTTCGCCTGGCGGGTTCATCTGGCGGGCGGGGCGCCTGTTCAGGGCCGTGGAAAGGCGTTGAGCAGCGGCTCACCCGTGGCGTAGCGGCGGACCTGCTCCACGATCAGCCGTTCGGCGCGCGGGCGGAACGCCGCGGAGCCGCCCGCCACGTGCGGGGTGATCAGCACGCCGGGGCACTGCCGCAGCGGGTGGTCGCCGGGCAGCGGTTCGGGGTCGGTGACGTCGAGGGCGGCGCGCAGCCGTCCGCTGCGCGTCTGCTCCAGCAGCGCCGCCGTGTCGAGCGTACGGCCGCGTCCCACGTTGACCACGAGTGCTCCGTCGGGCAGGGCGGCCAGCTCCTTGTCGCCCAACAGGCCTGTCGTCGCTGGGGTTTCGGGCAGTACGAGCACGGCGATGTCGACGTCCGGCAGCAGCTGGGGCAGATCGGTGACGGGGTGCACGTCCTCCTCCGGCCGTGCCCTGCGCGCCACCCGTACGACCTCCGCCTCGCAGGCCAGCAGCCGCTGCTCCAGGGCCGCGCCTATGGAGCCGTAGCCGATGACGGCGACACGGGAGTCGGCGAGTGAGCGGGTGAAGTGCGGTTCCCAGCGGCCTTCTGTCTGGTCCTTGACCCAGGTCGGCAGGTCACGCTGCGCGGCGAGGATGAGGCCGAGGGCGTGTTCGGCGGTGCTGGCGTCGTGCAGGCCGCGGCCGTTGTGGAGGCGTGCACCCTCGGGCAGCAGCGGCAGCAGCTTCTCCACTCCCGCGCTGAGCGACTGCACGGCGCGCAACGCGGGCAGCCGCGGCAGCAGACGTTCGGCGCCGGGGACCGCGTAGGGCATCACCCACAGGCCGGCCGACTCCAGGGCCTGCGCGGGCAGTTCGTCCTCGGGGGTGAGCCCGTCCCAGACGTGTACGCGGACGCCCGCGGGCCAGGGACCGTGCCGCTCGTCGAGGTCCGGCCAGGGAAGGAGCACGTGGGTGGCGGGGGCGGTGATCCCCAGGCTCTCGGGGCTCTCGGCTGTCTCGGGGCGCTCGGGCATCGGTCTGCGGCCTCTCGTTCGTCGCGGCGGTTCACGTCGGTACGGCAGGGGTCCGGCACGGCGTGTGTGGGGCCGGCCCGCCCGTAACCATTGACCGGCCGGGCACACGCTCGTAACGTCCTTCCCGCCCAGTGAAACACTTTCCACCAGACGGAAAAAGGGGGTCCGGGAATGGCAGATGCGTCTCCCACCCGCACCGGCGGCGGGGGCCTGTGGTCCTCGACCCGCGCCCGGTATCTGATGCCGATCGCGTTCGTCACCTACTCGCTCGCCTACCTCGACAGGTCCAACTACGCGATCGCCTCGGCGGGCGGCATGGCCGACGAGCTGAACCTCTCGGCCGGGACCGACTCGCTCATCGCCGCCTCCTTCTTCCTCGGTTACTTCTTCTTCCAGATCCCCGGCACCATCTACGCCGAGCAGCGCAGCATCCGCCGGATGGTTGCGGGATCGACGATCGCCTGGGGCGTGCTCGCAACGCTGCAGGGCCTGCTCAGCAGCCCCGAGCAACTCATCCCCGTGCGCTTCGCTCTCGGTGTCGTCGAGGGCGCGGTGCTGCCGTCGTTGGTGGTGCTGCTGAGCCGCTGGTTCACCAAGGGCGAGCGCGGACGCGCCAACTCCCTGCTGATCCTGGGCAATCCGATCACCGTGATGTGGCTGTCCGTGCTCTCCGGATGGCTGATCGAGGTCTCGGACTGGCGGATGATGTTCATCGTCGAGGGCCTGCCCTCGGTCGTCTGGGGCCTGTTGTGCCTGCGGCTCATCAAGGACCGTCCGGACGAGGCCCGTTGGCTGCCCAAGGCCGAACACGACAAGCTCCGCGCGGAACTCGCCGCCGAGCAGCGTGCCACCGCCATCGCCCCCGGCTCGGCCGTGACAGCCGCCGACGTCAAGGCCGGTACGCCCGGCTCCCCCGGCGAGGCGGCCGACCCCGGCGCCCACGCGACCACCGCGGACGCCCCGCGCGCGACGGCCGGCGACTACCGCAAGGTGCTGCGCTCCCGGCCCGTCATCGTCCTCGCCGCGCAGTATTTCTTCTGGTCGTTCGGCATGTACGGCTTCGTCTTCTGGCTGCCCTCGATCGTCAAGCAGGGTTCGGGTGAGGGCATCGGCACGACCGGGCTGCTCTCGGCGATCCCGTACGCCTTCGCCGTCGTGGCGATGCTGGTCAACTCCCGTATATCCGACCGCAGCATGGCCCGCCGCATCGCCGTGTGGCCGTGGCTCGGCGCGGGCGCCGTGGCGCTGTACGCCTCGTATCTGGCCGGTTCGAACTTTCCGCTGGCGATGACGCTTCTCGTCGTCGCGGGCCTGTGCATGTACGCGCCCTACGGCCCGTACTTCGCGCTCGTCTCCGAACTCGCCCCGGCGGGGGTCGCCGGCGCCGCAGTCGCCGCGGTCAACTCCTTCGGCGCGCTGGGCTCGTTCGCCGGCACCTACCTGGTGGGCTGGGTCCGCGGCACGCCGCTCGGTGACGCGGGCGCCTTCGGTTTCATGGCCGCGTGCACGCTGATCTCCGCAGCGCTGATGTTCGGCGTACGGGAACCGCGGGCGACCGTTCCCGGTCCGGGTACCGTGAGCGGACATCCGCAGCTCGATCGCACTTCGGCAGGCGGCGGGCGGACGTGACTGACCTTGCCGCAGACGACCGTTGAGGGAGCACAGAGGGTGACCGCACCGCCCGGCGACGACATGCTGAGCCGCGGCCTGCGCCTGCTGACCGTACTGGCCGACAACCCTTCAGGGCTGGGAGTCAGTGCGGTCGCACGCACGGCCGGACTGCCGGTCAGCAGCGCGCACCGCCTGCTGGGACGGCTGGCCGCCGAGCGGTTCGTCGCCTACGACGAGGACGCCCGGCGGTACGCCCTGGGCGTCCGGGTCCTGGAGTTCTCCCGCGGCTTCCAGCGCTCCCCCGCCGGCTACTCGGCGGCAGCCGACCCGATGCGGCGGCTGGCCGCCCGTACAGGCCTCCCGGCGATCGCCGGAATCCTGGACGGCAGCACGGTGCTGCTGGTGCTCAGCGTGCAGGGCAGCCAGCATCTCCAGCTGCGCAGCGCCGAGGGCACGCGCAACCCCTGGCATGCCACGTCGATGGGCAAGGCGCTTGCGGCGACGCTGCCGGAAAGGGAGCTGGAGCAACTGTTCGCCGGGGAACTGGCCGCAACCACCTCCCACACCGTCACCGACCCGGATGCGCTGCGCGAGGACCTGGCACGTGTACGGGCACAGGGCTGGGCCGAGGTCGATGAGGAGAACGAGGTCGGCGTGCGCTCGATCGCCGCCACCGTGCCGCACCCGGAGGGCTCGCGCCGGCCCCGCCTGGCGGTGTCGCTGGGCGCCGCGGTCGCCCTCACCTCGCAGGACGAACTCCACGCGCACGTACCGGCGTTGCAGGCCTGCACGGAGGACATCGCCTCTCTTCTGGCCTGATGACGAAGGCTGAGTCCTGGCGCACGGGTGGGGCACGGCGGACAACGGCGGACACACACACCGATCACGACGTACAGCACGTCCGCGTTTCCCGCACGAGCGACATGATCAAGGTCAAGAACGGCAGGATCGCCCCACCTTCGTGTGATCGTCGGCTCACCCGGATCGATCTCTGTCCGCAGGGGTATGGAGCGGGTTGGACCGAAGCCGAGCGGCCCGGGAGGGCCGTAGGGGAGGAAAGACCGTGCGGACGGGCATCAAGACCTTGACCTTCGTCGTCGGCACCGGGCGCAGCGGCTCGACCGCGCTGTCCCAGGTGCTGCGGCTGCACCCCGACGTGCTCAGTCTCAACGAGCTGTACTCGTGCATCGACGGTCCTCCCGCTCTCAGCCGACAGCCGCTGACGGGGCCGGAGTTCTGGCGATGTCTCAGGGAACCGATGGAAGTCTTCGACCGTATGGTCCGAAGCGGCACCCCGCTTCCGGAGTTCATCTACAACCGGCACCCCGAGTGGCGTTACTCGGCGGAGACGACCGGCATCCCGGCGATCAGCATGATGGTGCTGCCACACCTGACCGACGACCCCGACGCGCTCCTGGACGCGCTGGAACCGGAGGTGACCGGATGGCCCGAACGTCCGGCACCACAGCAGTGGGAGGCGCTCTTCGGTGCGCTCGCGACCCGCATCGGGGGCCGCGAGGCCGCAGTCGAACGGTCCGGCTACTCGCTGCACCGAGTGGACCTGCTGCACGAACTCTTCCCCGAGGCGCGCTTCGTGCACCTCTTCCGTGACGGCCCGGACTGCGCCCTGTCGATGAGCCGCCACAACGGCTACCGGATGATCGCGCTGCTGCGCGAGATCCTCAGCCGCTGCGAAGTCGGTTCGCCGTCCGAGCTGACGGAGGACCACCTGAAGGAACTCCCCGACGATCTGGTGCAGTTGCTCAGCCCGCAGTACGACCCCTCGCTCGTCCTGGACCGTGAGATGCCGGTGCCCGGCTTCGGCACGCTGTGGTCGGAACTCATCACCGAAGGCATGGAGTACCTCTCGGCGATCCCCTCACAGCAGCAGACCACGCTCTCGTACGAACGGCTCCTCGACGCCCCCCGGCAGGAGTTGGCGCGGCTGGCCGACTTCATCGGTGTCCAGCCCTTCGCGGAATGGCTGGAGGAGGGCGACGAACTGCTGGACGGCACCGGCAGGCGCGGCTCCTCGCTGCGCCTTCCCAAGGCCGAGTTGTCCGCTCTCCGGGAGAACTGCGCAGCGGGCGAAGGGGCGTTGGCATCGGCGGGAGCCGAGTAGCCGTCACGGGCAGCCAGTTCCGTGTCGGCCCTTGTATGTCCGGGGAAGGGAGGAGAGCGCGTGCGCCTCAACGAGGCCACGCGCTGCGTCACTTGCGGAAGACAAGCAGGTACCGCCAGAAGAGCAGCCTGCGGACGACGGTCCCGGGCAGCAGTGCCGCAGCCTCCTGCCGGACCTGCGCCAGCGGCATCTCGGGGTGCTTCACCGGTGCGCGGACGCCGGGCCCCGGGCGCGCCCGCTCCCGCACCGCGACGGCGACTCGTGCCACCGCGTTGACGGGGACGGCGGCCAGACTCCAGGCGAAATCCAGCGGTGACCTCTCCCGATAGCACCCGAGGACGACCAGGGTGCCGCCCGGAGCCAGCGCGTCCCGCAGAGCGGTGAGGGTGCCGAACGGCATGTGGTGGATGCTCGCCAGGCAGGAGATGAAGTCGTAGTGGTCCCTGGGCAGTTCGGTCTGTGTGACATCCGCGTGGCGGAAGCACGGCTCGTGCCGCTCCGTCCGTGAGGCGGAGAGCGCGGCCTCGATCACCTCCGCCGACGGGTCCACCGCATCAACCTCCGTCCCCGACTCCGCGAGCCGGCGGGCGAAGCGGCCCGTTCCGCAGCCGACGTCCAGCGCGGTTCGGCAGCCACGCGGCACGTGCCCCAGCAGGAGCCGGTGGTAGTGGTCGTTGTGATCGAACGGCATGAGTGGACCTTCCCAGCGTTTCCAACGGGCCGCACCCTTGCGGCAATCGCCAACAGTTCTTCGCGAAGACCTCTTTGCAAAGAACTGTTGGCCTTCTAGGGTGCGCGTCATGACGGACACCGGCAAGGACACAGTCGTACTGGACGCCAAAGGCCTGCGCGCACTGGCGCATCCCGTACGCGTCCAGCTGCTCGGCCTCCTCCGCAAGCACGGCCCTTCGACGGCCACCCGGCTCGCCGACCAGCTGGGCGTCAACTCCGGTACGGCCAGCTATCACTTGCGCCAGCTCGGCGCGGCGGGCTTCGTCGAGGAGGACGCGGAGCGCGGGAACGCGAGGGAGCGCTGGTGGCGCTCCGTCCACCGCACGACGCGGTTCAAGGACGTGGAACTGGCCGAGCAGGAGCCCGAAGCCACCCTGGCCTACCTCCAGTCCGTGGCCGCCGCCTACACCCTGCGCGTTCAGCGCACCCTCAACGAATTTCAGACGCTGCCCCGCCCGTGGCGCGAAGCCACCGACATGAGCGACTGGCCGCTCCGGCTCACACCGGACGAAAGCCGCTCTCTGCACGAGGAGTTGACGTCGGTGATCAGCCGGTACCGGCGCGACGCGCCCGAGGCAGCAGCCACCGCTCCGGAAGGCGCCGAGCGCGTCTCGCTGATCACGCACATCCTCCCGGAACTGGACGCGCCTGCGGAGCAGGAGTGAGGGGCGGCTTACCCGCCCGCCGGACGCTCCGGCCGCTGGCCGGTGTGCTCGCTGCGATGTTCGTGTCGCTGACCGGCACCCGCATCTCGGCCATCGCGCTCCCCTGGTTCGTGCTCGTCACGACCGGCAGTGCCACGCAAACCGGCCTTGTGGCTTTCTGCGAGATGGCTCCCTATGTTCTGGTCAAGGCGTTCTTCGGGCCCTTGGTGGACCGGAGCGGCCCGCGAATCGTCTCCTGGTCCACCGATGCGGTCAGCGCTGTGGCGGCCATGACGGTGCCTCTGCTGCACGCCGTGAACGTGCTCTCCTTCTGGCTGTTGCTGCTTCTCGTCGCGGTCATCGGGGCGGCACGCGGCCCTGGCGATCTGGCCAAGGAGGTCATGGTTCCGGAGGCGGCCGACCATGCCCGGGTGCCGCTGGAACGGGCCACCGGACTCAGCGGTGTGACCGAGCGCCTCGGTCACACCGTCGGCCCGGCCGCCGGCGGATCACTGGTGGCTGTACTCGGCCCGCTGACCTGCCTGTTCGTCATCGCGGCATGCTTCGCGCTGGGGTCGGTCGTCATCGGGCTGGCACTGCCCCGCGGCATGGGGCGCGCAATCGCCACCGACCCGCCCCCGGACGGCGGCCGCGAGCCCGGCTACTGGCGGCGCTTCGGTGAGGGATGGCAATTCCTGCGCGGTGAGCCGCTGTTGCTCACGATCGTCGTCATGATCGGCGTGACCAATATGCTGAACGCGGCTTTCACCACGGTTTTTCTGCCTGTCTGGGCCAGAGAGTCCGGTAACGGGCCGACCGCGATCGGTCTGAACACCGGCGCGGCGGGAATCGCAGCGGTCTGCGCAAGCCTGATCGCCGCGATGGTGGCACACCGGTTGCGACGCCGGATCGTGTTCTTCGCCGGGTTCCTGCTCGGTGGCGCGCCGAGATTCCTGATCCTCGCCGTCGATGCACCCATGTGGGTCGTGGTGGGGGTCTTCGCCGTCAGCGGGTTCGGGTCGGGCTTCCTCAACCCCATCCTGGGGGCAATCCTGTTCGAGCGGATTCCGCGTCAACTGCTGGGACGAGTCGGCGCGTTGGGCGATTCGCTCGCATGGGCCGGTATTCCCCTCGGCGGGCTGCTGGGCGGTGC
>DATMEI010000642.1:0-3071 GCA_035556995.1 Streptomyces sp. | reverse complement strand
GCTCGCGCGACTCGACGTCGATCATGAACCAGCCCGCGATCAGGTCGCTGGTCTCCGGGTGCGGGCCGTCGGTGGTGACGGGCGCCGCGTCCGGGCCGCCATAGCGCACCCAGGTGCGCGTCGGCGTGAGCGCCTGCCCGTCGACGTACTCGCCGCGCTCCTCGAGCACCTTGCTGACGTTCCGGAGGAAGGCCATGTGCGCCTCCACGTCCTCCGGCGCCCACTGGTCCATCGGGGGGAACGGATGGTGCGGCTCCGGACCGCCGCGGTAGTGCTTGAGAATCAGGTACTTCGGCATGGTGTCTCCTGGTGTCGTGGGCCTCGCCTGTCGTGGCCCGTCACCTATGGAGCGGAGCCGGCCGGCGCTTCTCGACATCGTGCCGTACTCGCCAAACGCGAAGGCGGCGAGGATCAGGAGTGGCACCCAGTAGTCAGACCGGGCTGCCGGCGGGTGGCCGGCTGGGTGCGGCTGCTAGAAGCGGTGGTCGTGTATAGCCACGTTCTCCTGCGACATAGCCCGCCCAGTATCCCGCGCGGACAGGGGCTAGTCCCCGCTGCGCTGCCGGACGCAGCGGCGCATCGCGTGGCGCTTGTGGACGCCGCTCCCGTACCAGGCGCGGAACGCCGGCCGGCCGTGGGCGGCGCGGATAAAGAGGCATTGCTCGCGGGCTTGCTGGTTGACGAAGCTGACGCAGTCGCCCTGGTTCTTGAAGACGCTGTAGGTGCGCCAGCCGCCGTTCTTGCACTGAGCCTTCGAGACGGGAAGCTCCGGGGCGTCCGTGACCACCACGTCGCCGGAACTCACGGGGAAGTCAACCATTCCCGGAAACGGCACACAGGGGGTCGGCGTACTGACGGGGATCGCCCGTATCAGGTCTCCCGTGGGCGAGTCGGTGACCTCCAGGCCAACCACGCCGAACTGCGAGGTCTGAACGCGGATGAGCGCAAGGCTGCCGTCGACCGAGAGGCACGTCACCGTACCGGCGAAGAAGACCCCGTCCCCGCTGAAGCGGAAGCTGACCTCGCCCGTTGGATTTTCGCCACCGGGCCCGCTGCGGACGTCGATGTCGAACTCGAACCCGTTGCTGGTCGAGCCGCTTCCGACTACCGAATCCTGCGCGGGCGTTTGGGCGCCGGCCGCGCCGGTGGTGACACCCAACACCGCAACGGCAATGCAGACGACAGTCACCGCTCTTTTCATCCGGCACCCCGTTCGGTTGAGTCCAGTCCCTGTACTGCGTGGCCTTCACCCGTAGCCCAAGCGAGTCAAGCCGGGCCCCTACGGCCTCTCTTTGCCCGGTGGGTTCTTGCCCCCGGTCGCGGCGAAGCTGACGCAGTCCCCCTGGTTCTTGAAGACGCCGAAGGTCCGCCAGCCGCCGTTCTTGCACTGCTCCTTCGAGGTCGGAAGCGGCGGCGCATCGACCACGACGACGTCTCCCTCGACGACGATCTCGGAGAGCCCGTTGGACAGCGGCGAGCAGTCCGTCGGCGAGCGGCCCTCGTTCTGACCGGTCGCCCGGCCCTCGATGGTGTCGGGTTGGCCCGAGCCGGCGTTGTCGGTGATCTCGAAGGTGACGACGCCGAACTGTGGCGTCTGGAGGTTGAACACGGCGACCTTCCCGCTCACGGCCAGGCACGTCGCGGGGCCGTCGATCGGTCCGATCACGCCGGATTCAAACGACGCCTGGCCTGTGGGGTTCTCGCCACTCGGCCCGCTCCGGACGTCGATCTGAAAACGCCCGAAGAAGTTGCCAGTCGTCCCGCTGCCGGTGACGGAGTCGCCGGGGGGCTGAGCAGCGGCTGGAGCCGACGAGGCACCGAGCACCAAGAGCACCATCGACACGACAGCGACAAGCAACCTCTTCACCGCGAACCTCCCTCAACCGACTGGACACCCCGGATGCTGCGTGGCGTACCACGTGCGCAGAGGTCGCGTCAAGGGTGGGGACCTACCCCAACCGATTCGCTAGGGGCACCGGCGAGGGGTTTCGCTCGCGGTATGTACGCATCACAGGTTCTTGGAGTCCTCTCTGGGCTTGGCGCGTGCGCGCCGAGGACGGGCAGGCCGCGCGCCGGCTACGGGTTCCCTCCCGCCGGGAGGCCGGCGCGCGCCGCACGTCACGAACGACTCGGTGCCCTTCGCGAGCCAGCGCAACTTCGTCCGCTCGGCCTTGTTCGATTGCCAGATGCGCGCAGCGGTCCTGATTGCTCTGGTCCTGCTCAGCCCGTTGGTGGCGCCGGTGCAGGCAACCTTCCCAGGGCGCAACGGTGACCTGCTGGTCAACGAGCGGGCCCGAGCCCACTGGGTCGGTTTCGAGACATCCACTCTCTGGCGGATCAGCCCGGGTTCGGGTCAGGCCACCCGAAGTCCGGTCTGTTGGGGGTCTTCCGCCCCCAGCGTGTCGCAACCCGAGTGCGCCTGGACCGGCCCACCAGCAAGCTCTCCCGATGGTCGGTCGGTGGCATTCGCGGCGGTGGACGTCGGCGACCCTCCATACACCGAGCCCGCGACCTTCAGTGTGCGCGTGCTCTCGCTGGCGACCGGCGCGTGGACGCTCGTGCCGCTGGCCGGACGGACATTGCCCTATGAGACACCGATCCGCTGGACCCGGGACCTGAACTTCGTCGTTGCCGCCAACCCACGCCAAGTGGTGCTCGCCGGCTCGGACGGCTCCGATCGCGGTTCGCTGCTCGCGCGGGCCTCGGCGCCGGACGTCTCAAGCGGCGGTCGCGTTGCCTTCGTCCGGCGTGGGAACGTGCACCTGGTGAAGCGGGACGGCACGGTTCGCCGCCTCACCGGCAGGGGCGGAGACCAGCCGTCATGGTCGCCACGGGGAAAGTCCGTCGCCTTTACTCGCAAGGGCTGGGTCTACACCGTCCCCGCACGCGGCGGCCCGGTGCGCCGGCTCACGCGGGGCTTCAATCCGGTCTGGTCGCCCGACGGCAAGCAGATCGCGTTCTTCCGCGCCATCCGAGACCCCGAATACGGGCAGAACACGACCTATCTCTTCGCGCTGGACCGACGCACAGGTCGCGTGCGCCGGGTGTCCTCTCAGGTGATGGCCGTCCCG
>DATMEI010000641.1:0-8867 GCA_035556995.1 Streptomyces sp. | reverse complement strand
GTCCGTTTGATGACCAGGAGGGGACCGGTCACCTCGGAGGTCTAGAGCGCCGGGGGAGAAGGGGACAAGCGGAGACGGGCAGAAGGGGAGACGGGCAGAAGCGGACAAGGGGAGCAGGCCGGAGCGGCCGGGCTCCCCTTTTCCCGTGGGGCTGGTGGGTGTGGAGTTTCTGTGCAAGCGTGATCGTCCCGCTGCGCATGTTCGACGCACCGCTCCGCATCGCACCCGCACCGCAGCTCACCGCACCGAAGGAGCAGGACTTCCATGGACAGCATCGCCTCCCACGCGCTGCCGAAGGAGACGACCAGCGATGTGGGTGAGCGCCGGGCCACTGTGGCGGTCCTGCCCGTGGGCAGCTACGAACAGCACGGCCGGTTCATGCCGTTGGCCACCGACACACTCGTCGCCTGCGCCATCGTGGACCGTATCGCCGCCGCGTACCCGGTGCAGCCGCTCCCGCCGCTGACGTTCTCGTGTTCCCAGGAGCACGCGCAGTGGCCGGGAACGGTCAGCATCACCGCGAGCACGCTGACCGCGGTGATCCGCGACATCGCGCACTCGTTGCGCCGCTCCGGCGTCACGGGCCTCGTCCTCGTCAACGGCCATGGCGGAAACTACGTACTGCGGAACGTGGTGCAGGAGGCCACGGCCGACGGACACCGCATGGCCCTCTTCCCGACCGGCGCCGACTGGGAGGAGGCCACCGCCGAGGCGGGGGTGGAGACCCCGGCCCGCAGCGACATGCACGCGGGGGAGCTGGAGACGTCGATACTGCTGCACACGCGGCCCGAAGCCGTACGGGAGGGGTACGAGACGGCGGACTGGCTCTGCGACGACCGCAGACATCTGCACTCCCTCGGCCTCGGCCCGTACACCGAGTCGGGAGTCGTCGGCCGGCCGTCCCTGGCCTCCGCGCGCAAAGGCGAAGACGTACTCGCCGCCCTGGCCGGGTCCTTCGAGGACCACCTGCGGGTTCTGGGGGAGCTGTGAGCACGCGCACGCCCGGAGACGGCGACGTCCTCGAAGCCCGGGAAGCCTGGGAGCGGCTGCTGCACCTGCGTACTCCCGAAGAGGCCGCGGAAGCCGGGCTGGCGGAGGTGCCCGACGGCGGCTGGCAGTGGCGCGATCCCGCCTCGGCCGAAGCCGCCCGGCTCGCCGCTCTCTACGCCCCGCTCTGCCTCGCCGGTCCCGCGTACGCCTTCGCGCAGCTCGGGCAGAGCCTCGACGGCTTCATAGCGACCAGGACGGGCCACGCCAACTACGTCACCGGTGAGGAGGACCGTCTCCATCTGCACAGGCTGCGTGCCCTCTCCGACGCCGTCCTCGTCGGTGCGGGCACGACCATCGCCGACGACCCCAGGCTGACGGTGCGCGCCTGCACGGGCAGCCATCCGGTGCGGGTGGTTCTCGACCCGCGCGGCCGGGCCTGGGAACAGTCGCGCAAGGCGCAGGTCTTCACCGACGGCCAGGCGCCCACACTGCATGTGGTCGGAGCGGAGAGCAGCACGCAAGGGGGCAGGGAGGACGGCGTGGAGGTCCTCCAACTCCCGCGTGGCGAGAGCGGGTTCGAGCCCCGGCTACTGCTGGACGCGCTCGCGCAGCGCGGTCTGCGCCGGGTGATGGTGGAGGGCGGCGGCGCGACCGTATCCGGGTTCCTGCGCGCGGACGTGCTGCACCGGCTCTACGTCACGGTCGCGCCGCTTCTCCTGGGCGACGGGGTGCCGGGGCTGCGTTTCCCAGGACCCGTCCGGATGGGGGAGGCCCTGCGTCCCCGGGCTCGCGTCTTCCCACTCGGCCCGGGCATGCTCTTCGAGCTGGACCTCCGCGCGAAGTGAACGGCGCGCCGTAACGAGGCGGAACAGCAGCACACCGGCTCCGGGCAGGCTGGAGAGGAGCGCCAGCGCCCCGTACACCACCGCCGCGGCCAGGCCCTGCCCGGCTCCCAGGCCCGCGGCGCCGAACGCCAGCGCGCACACTCCCTCGCGGGGGCCCCAGCCGCCGACGTTCACCGGCAGGGCCATCACCAGCAGAGCGAGCAGAAGCGGCGGCGCCAACTCGGCCGGCGACGCCGGTGATCCGGCCACACGTGCGGCAGCGAGAAAGAGACTCAGGTGTCCGCACAGAGCCAGTACGGACAGGCCCAGCACGCCTGGCCAGCTGTCACGGGCGAACAGGGCCGTACGGGCGTCGGTGAAGAAAGCACCCAGGGAGCGCCGCCACTTGGAGGTGCGCCCGCCCCGACTGAGGCAGACGGCGGTGGCGGCGGCCACGACGCAGACGGCCGACGCGACGACGGCCAGGGGGACTTGGTAGGCGCCGATGACGGGCAGAAGAGGAGGCCCCGCCGCCAGCACCGCGACGGCGGCAGCCACCACGACGACCTGTCCGGCGCTGCGCTCCAGAATCACCGCGCGTACACCCCGGCCGACGTCTCCGGTGTCCCGGCCGTGACGTACGGCCCGGTGGACGTCGCCCAGCACACCTGAGGGAAGCGTGGCGTTGAGGAACAGCGCCTGGTAGTAGTCGGCGACCGCGGTGCGCAGCCGCATCCGTACGCCGAGACGCCTGGCCACCAGCGACCAGCGTGCCGCGCTGAAGACGGTGGCCGGAACGCTGAAGACGAAGGTGAGCAGGACGGCCTGGGCGTCGATGCGGCTCAGGGCGTCCAGCAACTCCGCGGTTCCCAGGCGGTGAACGACCGCCACCAGAATGCCCAGTGCCATCGGTACGCGCAGCCTGCGCCAGACGCTGCCCTTCATATGTGCGCACCCGTCCTGGGGAGCGCGAGCAGATCCCGGTGCTGGACCACCGCCCGCAGCTCGCCTGCCTCGCACGCGTCGAGTCTGCGGCGGAGGTACGCCTCGCTCTCCGGTGCCAGATCAGGATGCTGTGCGACGGCTGCCGCCACCCAGCCGCGCAGCCACTCCCCGGTCAGTTCGCTCTCCTGGGCACCGAGCCGCCACGGACTTGAGTGCGAGTGCACTGTGGCACCGCGGCGTTCGAAGGCGGCGGTGGCGGCGTCGACGGCGTCCGGTCCCAGCAGCCGCCGTCCGCCGACGGCGCGGCGCTGATGAGCGTTGAACGCCGCGGCCACCTCGCCGTCGAGCGGGTCGGCCGGATCGAACTCGACCCGGCCCGCGACGGAGAGCGCGAAGAGAACCGCGCAGCCGGCTTCGGTGCAGGCGGCGGCGATGCGGTCCACTTCTTCGGCGGTCAGGAGGTCCAGCAGTGCGGAGGCGACGACCACGGATGTGCCCGCGAGATCGTCGCTGTCGAGGCGGGTGACGTCCCGCTGTTCCGGCACCACTTCGACCGTGCTGCCGTCGGCCGCCTCCCGCGGCATGCGCTCGCCGATCCCGGCCAGAAGGTCGGGGTCGCGGTCGTACATGACCCAGCGCTGCGGCCCCGTGAGCCGGGAGGCGAGCCAGCGCCCCATCGAACCCGTGCCGCAGCCCAGGTCGCGGATGGTGAGCAGGCCGTCGGCCGGTGGTGCGCCGGCGAGGAACGTGCGCAGCTTCTGGAGCAGTTCCGGTGAGCGGGCCTCGACGTCGGCGCGTTCACGCAAGGCCAGCCATTCGGGGGCGTAGCGGGAAGCACCGACAGTGTTCAAGGGGATCTCCGTTTTTCGTGTTGTCCGTGTGATTCAGGTGATTCGGATGAATCCGGTGAATCGGGCAACTCGGTTTGTTCGTGGTGAAGGCCCTCCAGTACCTCGTCAAGACGGCGAGAGGCTTCGGGCCAACCTTGCAGTCCGTCACGGCGACGGCGCGCGGATGTTGTCACAAGACGACGAATTGTGGGCTCGGAGAGCCAGCGGCGCAGGGCGTCGGCCAACGCGTCGATGTCGCCGGGAGGTACCAGAATGCCCGGAATGCTCCCGCCGGGAGCCCTGCCCACAGTGTCCGGGACGGCGCCGACAGCGGTGGCCAGCACCGGGATTCCGCGCGAGAGCGCCTCAGTGAAGACCATGCCGTAGGTCTCGGCGTGTGACGTGAGGACGAACAGGTCAGCGGCGTCGTAGGCCTCGGCCAGCGGCCGGCCCGTAAGCGCCCCGGAAAGCCGCACGCGGTCACTGAGCCCGTACTGGTCCACTGCACGGCGCAGCTGCCCGGCGTAGTGGGGATCGCGGTCGAGCGATCCGACGAACTCACAGCTGAAGGACAGGTCGTCGATCTTCGCCAGCGCCTCGGCGAGCATGGTCTGCCCCTTGCGCGGAGTGACCGCGGCGACGCACAGCAATCGGGAGGCGCCGTCTGTGCCGTGCGCGAGAGGCGCCCTGTCCGTGCCGGGACAGACCGTGTGGACGCGTGCCCGGTCGAGCCCGTGCCGTTCAGTCACCTCGCGCGCCGCCCAGTCGCTGGTCACGATGACCGCGCCGGCAGCGCGCAGCGTCTCGCCCTCCCGTGACTCCAGGTCCGCCGCCACATCGGCGGCAAGCCCCGTCTCGTCCGCGAGGGGAAGGTGCACCAGCACCGCGAGGCGCAGCCGTCCGGACTGCGGTACGACGATCTCCGGCACCCCGCATGCGAGAAGCCCGTCGATGAGCACGGCCGCGCCGTTGGGCAACTCGGCCAGCTCACGAGCCAGTTCGGCCCCGGCTTCCGCGTCCGGACGCGGCCAGCTGCCGGGAACGGCCGCCTCGCTCACCGGGCGTCCGGACGCGGCGAGTTCCCGGCACATGCGACGGTCGTAGGCGTTGCCCCCGCTGGGAGAACCCGGGTCGTCGACGTCACCCGGCATCAGGACGTGCAGGGGCCACGCCGTCGACGCGGTGGCCGCCCCGGCACCGTCCGCCCCAGTACCGTCCGCGCCGGTCGCGGTCACAGGGGGCGCTCGTAGCTCGCCCATGCGACGTGCGACTCGTGCAGTGTCACCACGATCCCGTCCAGACCGCGGGCGCCCTCGCCCAGCGCACCCTCCTGCACCTTGTCGGCGATCCGGTCGGCGACGACCTTGGCGAGCACCTCCGTGGAGGTGTTCATCCCGGCGAAGTCGGGTTCGTCGTCTAGATTGCGGTAGTTGAGCGCCGCGAGGATGCCGTTCAGCTCCGTGGTGGCCGCTCCGATGTCGACCACGATGCCGTCGGCGTCGAGTTCGCGGCGGCGGAAGGTGGCGTCCACGAGGAACGTCGCCCCGTGCAGCCGCTGTGCGGGTCCGAAGACGTCACCGCGGAAGCTGTGGGCGATCATCATGTGGTCACGAACGGTGATGCTGAACATCGGTCACTCTCCGGTACGGGTGGTTCCTGGTGCGGGGGTGTGGGCGTCGGCGTTGGAGTCGGCGTCGTTCGGCTGGTCGCCGTAAGTGATCAGGTGGCACAGGGCGGGAAGCCGGCCACTCGCGATTTCGGGCATCACCTCGGGCAGTTCGTCGAATTCGGATACGCCGGTGATCAGCGTCTCCAGTGCGGGGTCCGCGAGCAGGTCGAGTGCGAGCGCCATGCGGTCGGCGAACGTGCGGCGCGTACGCATGGCCGGTGGCAGCGAACCGACCTGGCTGCTTCTGATGGCCAGACGCCGGGAGTGGAAGAACTCTCCCAGCGGCAGGGTGACCTTCTCCTCGCCGTACCAGCTGAGTTCGATGACCCTGCCTTCCGGTGCGAGCAGCTCGAGGGACCTGGTGAGCCCGGCCTGCGAAGCGCTGGCGTGTACGACCAGGTCACAGTCCGTCGCGGCCTGTTCGGGGAGTGCGAAGCGGACACCGAGTGCTTCCGCGGCAGCCGCACGCGAGGGATCGGAGTCGATCAACTCCACGCGGGCGGCGGGAAACCGGCCGAGCACGGCGGCGACGCTGCAGCCGACCATCCCGGCACCGACGACCGCGATCCTCTCGCCCAGCAGCGGTGCCGCGTCCCACACCGCGTTCACCGCCGTCTCCATCGTCCCGGCGAGCACCGCCCGTCGCGAAGGGACCCCGTCCGGTACGGGAGTCACGGCGCTCGCGGGCACCACGTACCGGGTCTGGTGGGGGTAGAGGCAGAAGACCCTGCGGCCCAACAGGGCATGATCTCCCGCTTCGACGATTCCCACGTTCAAATAGCCGTACTTGATGGGTCCGGGGAAATCGCCCTCCTGGAAGGGGGCCCTCATGACATGGTGCTGGCTTTCAGGCACCCGGCCGTTGAACACCAGACTCTCGGTCCCGCGGCTGACGCCTGAGCACACCGAACGGACGAGCAACTCGTCGTGGCCGAGGGAAGGAAGGGTGACGGGGTGGATCTCACCGAATCCCGGGGACCGGAGCCAGTAGGCCCGAGCCGTGCGCTCCATTTGTGCCCTCCAGGCAGAGTGACAACTGCAGTTTCTTCACATCCCACAGGTCACTCGTACCATAATCAGCCCCACCCGACTCCGCCACACCTGCACCAGGAGGCGCGATGATCACGCAAGACGGGCGGGGGACCGGTCAGTTGGAGCTGCAGACCGCCCTGGGAGTGACTGCGCAGCTCCTCCTCCTCGCAGTGCTGTGGGCGACCACCGGACTCGGTCCCGTGGGCTGGCTGACCGGCACGGTCTTCGGAGTCACGGTCTGCGCAGTCCTGCTCCGGTCGCGCAGACCGACGCTGGGACCGGCCGACAAGGTCACACTGACCCGGGCGACCCTCGTCGGGGGAACGGCGGCGCTCGTGGCGGACGCCGGCGCGCAGGCGCACGTCACCGCCACCGTGGTGCTGGCCAGCGTGGCACTCGTCCTCGACTGCGTCGACGGGCAGGTGGCCCGCCGCACCGGGACGGCATCCTCGCTGGGTGCGCGCTTCGACATGGAAGTCGACGCCTTTCTCCTTCTCGTGCTGAGCGTCTACGTCGCCTTCTTCCTGGGCCCATGGGTCATAGCCATCGGCGGGATGCGGTACGTGTTCGTCGCGGCCGCGCGGTTCCTTCCGTGGATGAACGCGCAGCTCCCGCCGAGCCGGGCACGCAAGACCGTCGCAGCGGTCCAGGGCATCGTCCTCGCCGTGGCAGCGGCAGGGATTCTGCCCGGTTCTGTCTCTTCCGGACTGGTCTCTCTCGCGCTGGCCTCGCTCGTGTGGTCCTTCGGACGGGATGTCGTATGGCTGTGGCAGTCCCGTCCCCGCTGTGGGAGAGTCGGCTCCGTTCCGGCTGCCAGATTCCGGGCCGACCGCTCCCGAGCATCAATGCCCTGACTGCGCATTCAATTCCGAATTTGCGCACCAAGGTTCAGGTTTTCCTGCAAGAGCCCGATGAACGGTTGTACGGGAGGTACGCTCAGCCCATGGCAGACCTTGAATTCATTGAAAACGGCGCACCGCCGCGATCTGCTGTTGAACGCGTGGTCGAGGTTCGGCTGCCCACAGTGCACGGAGATTTCCTGGCCCTCGGGTACATGGACCGTGACAGTGGAAGAGAACAAATAGCGCTCGTACACGGAGACATCACCTCACATGGGGCGCTGACCCGTGTTCATTCCGAGTGCCTGACAGGAGAAGTCTTCGGGTCGACGCACTGCGAGTGCGGAGACCAACTGGGTACGGCACTGCAGATGATGGTCGCCGAGGGCGCAGGCATCCTGGTCTACATACAGGGCCATGAGGGCCGCGGTATCGGGCTGTTGGCCAAGCTGAAGGCACTGAAACTGCAGCAGGCCGAAGGACTCGACACCGTCGAGGCGAATCTGGCACTCGGACTCCCGGTCGACGCGCGTGAATACACCGTGGCCGTCGAGATCCTGAACGACCTGGGGGTGCAATCCGTACGCCTTCTCTCGAACAATCCGAGAAAGCGGAACGCTCTCGAGGCGAACGGAATCAAAATCTCTGAACGGATTCCGTTGCTGATAGCGCCCAACAAGGAGAACTTCGACTACCTGTGGACCAAGCGGGAGCGGCTCGATCACAGCCTGCCGCACCTGGACGGTCTGCTCCGCTGACTCCGCACGCCCCGGGGCCGGTTGCGGAGGTTCCGGGCAGCGAATTGCCGAAAAGCAGAATCTGCTCGCCGTGACGCGGTGGCCGCCCCGATGGGGGGCGGCCGGCCGCGCATCAGGGCCCCGCCCCACCGGAGTGGAACGAGGCCCTGAGCTCAGATCAAGCCCTCACGGACTGCCGTAGCCGGCAGCCGGCAGGTCCCTCAACCGAGGGTCGCGAGCGCCTCATTGAAGGTCTTCGACGGACGCATGACGGCTCCGGCCTTGGAGTCGTCGGGGTGGTAGTAGCCGCCGATGGCGGCGGGCGAGCCCTGAACCGCGATCAGTTCGTCGACGATGACCTGCTCCTGCTCGGACAGCGTCTTGGCAAGTCCCCCGAAAGCCCCGGCCAGTTGGGCGTCCTCGGTCTGCCTGGCCAGCTCCTGCGCCCAGTAGAGCGCGAGGTAGAAGTGGCTGCCGCGGTTGTCGAGCCCGCCCAGCTTGCGGGCCGGCGACTTGTTCTCCTCCAGGAAGGTCGCCGTCGCACGGTCGAGGGTGTCGGCGAGGATCTGTGCGCGCGGGTTGTCCGTGGTCTGCGCGAGGTGCTCGAAGCTGACCGCGAGCGCGAGGAACTCACCCAGGCTGTCCCAGCGCAGGTAGTTCTCCTTCACCAGCTGCTGTACGTGCTTCGGCGCGGAGCCGCCGGCACCCGTCTCGAACAGTCCGCCGCCGTTCATGAGCGGGACGACGGAGAGCATCTTGGCACTGGTGCCGAGTTCGAGGATGGGGAAGAGGTCGGTCAGGTAGTCACGCAGGACGTTGCCCGTGACGGAGATGGTGTTCTCGCCGCGGCGGATCCGCTCGAGGGAGAGCGCCATCGCGTCGGCCGGCGACATGATCTCGATCTGCAGGCCCTCGGTGTCGTGCTCGGTGAGGTACTGCCTGACTTTGGCGATGAGGTTGACGTCGTGCGCCCGGCCCTCGTCCAACCAGAAGACAGCGGG
>DATMEI010000640.1:0-6072 GCA_035556995.1 Streptomyces sp. | reverse complement strand
GGGCCCCACTGTCAGCCGAGCGCAAGTACCACCAGAGCAGCGGTGGTTGCGGCTTCGGACAGCGCACCGAAGACATCGCCGGTGACACCGCCGAGGCGACGGCGGCAGTGCCGCAGCAGCAGCTCGGCGGCGGACAGTCCGAGGAGCACCGCCAGCGCGCACGGCACGGCGCCGTAGAGGGCGTCCCCCCAGTACACGAGCGCTCCGGCCGCCGCGGACAGCACGGTGACCGACGCGGCGACGACAGCTGCGGTACGTACGGGGACAGTCCCCGCCACCACGGCGCCCAGCCCGTCGGGCCGGGCAGCAGGAACACCCGAACGAGCTGCGAGGGTGATCGCAGTGCGCGCGGTGACGGCGGCCACGGTGACGGCGAGAGCCCCCTGCGCCCAGCCCGCCTGCTCGTACAGCTCGCTGACCACGGCGACTTGGGCCAGCAGCACGAAGACGAGCGTGAGCACCCCGAAGGGGCCGATGTCCGACTGCTTCATGATGCGCAGTGCGTCTTCGGCGGGCTTCGCGCTGCCCAGCCCGTCGGCCACGTCCGCCAGTCCGTCCAGATGCAGCCCGCGTGTCAGTACGGCGAGTACGGCGACGGAGACTACGGCGGCGAACAACGAGGAGGTGCCGAACAGCAGCGCCACCGCGCCCGCGGCGGCGGCGGCCAGGCCGACCAGCAGACCCGCGAGCGGTGCCCACTCCATCCCGCGGCGGGCGGCGTGACGGTCCCAGCGCTCGGCGTGCACGGGGATGACGGTGAGCGTGCCCAGGGCGAAGCGCACACCGTCCTGGGCGGTCGCCCGGCTGCCGGACGTGCCGGACGTGCCGGACGTGGTGCCTCCGGGGCTGCCGGTGCCCTCTGGGCTGTCGGGACCGTCGGGGCTGTCAGACCCGTCCGGGGGAGTGGCGTTCATCGGAGCGCAGGCTAGCGCTTCACCGTACGGAACGGGACCTCCGGAACGAACTCCTGTTTACCCGGCCACGAACGCTCAGTGCGAGGGCTCAGCGTGAAGGGTCAGCGTGAGGATGCGCCCGCCAGGGCTCAAGTCGCGTCCAGCGCATGCGCGTTCGCGCTGCCGCCGTCGTCCTTCTCCTGCGTCCCGGCCCCGGCTGCGTCCGCCTCGTCCTCATCCCGTACGGGCAGCTGCGCCGCCAGTTCGGCTGCCGCCTGCACCAGCGGCAGAGCCAGCAGTGCTCCCGTACCACCGCCGACGGCGACCCGCTGGTCCAGCAGCGGATCGAGCGCCATCCGGTCGAGCGCCTTCGCCTGGGCGGGTTCGCTGCTCGTGTGCCCGGCGACCCACCAGTCGGGAGCGCGGAACGCGACGCGCTGTGCGACGAGGGCACATGCCGCGGAGACCACACCGTCGAGTATCACCGGAGTGCGTCGCACGGCCGACTGCAGCAGAAAGCCCGTCGTGGCGGTCAGATCGGCACCGCCGACCGCGGCGAGCAGCTGCAACTGGTCGCCCAGTACGGGGCGTGCGCGCCGCAGCCCGTCGCGGATCGCGGCGCATTTGCGCATCCACGCCAAGTCGTCGATCTCGCCGCCCCCACGTCCGGTGACGACGGAGGCGTCCGTGCCGCAGAGCGCGGCGATCAGCGTCCCCGCCGCTGTCGTGCCGCCGACGGACAGATCCCCGAGCACGACGAGATCGGTGCCCGCGTCCGCCTCCTCGTCGGCGACGGCCATCCCCGTACGGAAGGCCTGCTCAGCCTCGTCGGCGGTGAGCGCGTCCTCGACGTCCAGCCGGCCGGAGGAGCGCCGCACGCGGTGCCGTGTCACCTCCGCCGGCAGCTCGCCCGGATCGCAGTCGAGCGCCATGTCGACCAGGCGCAGCGGCACTTCGAAGCGGCTGGCGAGGATCGCGGCCGGCGAGACGCCGTCCAGCGCTTCACGTACGAGCGTGTGCGCACTGCCCGCCGGACGGGCGGAGACGTTCATCTCCGCCACGCCGTGATCCCCCGCGAAGACCACCAGACGCGGCTGCCGCAACGGTTCGACGGGCAGCCGGGCCTGAGCCGCCGTCAGCCACTCGCCCAAGTCGTCGAGCCGGCCCAGCGCTTGCTCCGGCAGCCCTGTCCTTGCCCTTCGCTCCTCGGCATCCCGGCGCAGTCCGCCGTGCGGGCGCTCGATGAGATCGGAGAAGTCATCCAGGTCGAGGGTGCGGTCACTCATGTTGGCGAAGCGTACGGTACGGGCGCCGCGCGGGTGTGGCCGCCGCCGGGCCGGGCGGCTGCCCGGTTCGGGCTGCCGAAGCCCGGGGTGCGGGAGCCGGCGTGCGGGAGCCGGGCCGTCGCGGGGCCCGCTCGCGCCGCGTCAGCCGCGCAGCGGATGCGCGATGCCCGCGGTGACGAGGAGCACGTGCTCGCACTCCGCCGCGAACGCCGCGTTCAGGCGCCCCAGTTCGTCACGGAAGCGGCGCCCCGCGGACGTCTCGGGCACGATGCCCGAGCCGACCTCGTTGCTGACCGCGACCACGGTGCGCCGTGTGCCGCGCACCGCTGCGATGAGCTGTGTGACCCGTTCCTGAAGCATCCGCGAGCCGCTGATGCGCCAGCGGTCGTCGTCCCACGCTCCGACCGAGTCCATGGCGTCCGTGAGCCACAGGGCGAGGCAGTCGATGATCAGGGGCGGGCCCGTGTCGTCCAGGAGCGGTACGAGGTCGCAGGTCTCGCGTGTACGCCAGGACGCCGGGCGGCGTTCCCTGTGCGTGCTGACACGTGCCGCCCACTCGGGGTCGCCCTCCCTGGTGCCGCCGGTGGCCACGTAGACGACGCCAGGGAAGGATTCCAGGCGCCGCTCCGCCTCCACCGACTTCCCGGAGCGCGCACCGCCCAACACGAGGGTGCGGCGCGGCACTTCGGGCAGTTCGGGGTACTCGCCGACGACGAGTGTGGTGCCGTCCGGCTCGGTGTGCGCGCCTGCCGCCGCGAGCCGCCGGTGCAACTCCGGTCCCGCGGGCACGTCGTGGTCGATGTGTACGGCGAGGACGTCGGTGGCCGGGCCGACCGCACCGGCTGCCCGCAGCCGGGCGAGCGCTTCGGGACGGCCGAGTACATCGAGGAGCACCATGTCGTACGGGTACGCGAGCGACGGCTCTTCCCGTCCGTCCTCGAGTCCGGCCTGTGCCGCCCCCGGCGGCAGATAAAGCAGACGTTCCCCGCCCGGCCCCGTGACTTGATAGCCGGTGCCGGGCGAATCCAGTGCCACGGCGCGTACGCGGTGACCGCTGATCAGCGCCAGTTCCTGCCGGTCCGAGACGCGTACGGGCGCGGGCAGCCCTGCGGGGAACTCCAGCGCCGGACCGTCGTGCGGGTGCGAGAGCAGCACCTGCCGCACGCCGTGCAGCGACCGTCCGGCCCGGGCGGCGGCGAAGGCGGGCCCGGGGGTGAGGTCGAGCAGCAGGGTGCCGTCGAGGAGGATCGCGGTCGCGGCGCGCGTGTTCGTACGGCCTCCGACGCTTGCGGCGCACACGGCGCAGGGGCAGTCGGGGCGGGGGAGTCCGCTGGGGGCTCCGGTGCCGAGCAGAGTGAGTTCCACGCCTCGATCGTCTCGTGGGCCGTCGGCGGTCGCGCACTCAGGATTAGTCTGCGGGCAGCAACAGTCGATCTCGGGAGGCACAGATGGCGTGGACGTGGCGGTTCGAGAAGGCCGACGGGTCGGAGACGGAACCTGCCGTGGAGCCCGAGGAGTTCCCCACTCAGGGCGACGCCGAGTCCTGGGTGGGTGAGGTCTGGAAGGAGCTCCTGGAGGGCGGCACCGATCAGGTGACTCTGCTGGAGGACGGCAGCAAGATCTACGGCCCGATGAGCCTGCACGCCGAGGACAGCTACGCCGAGGGCGAGACCGAGGAGAGCTGAGGACCGCGGCCGCATCCGCAGCCGCATTCACACACGCACCTGCACGCACACGTACGCGTACGCGCTTCCGTCGGGCCCGGCAGGGCCCGACGGGCTCGCACACGGCCCGCCACCGGCGCACCGCCCTGCTTTTTCAGCCCGTACGGACGGTCAGCCGCCCCGCACCCCGCACACGTGCAGCATCGCCGCCACCGAACGGTACGGATCGGTGCGTGCCGCCCGCTCCTCCACGGCGAGCATCCGCTCCGCCTCGTCCTCGTCCGCAGGCCAGGCGTCGTGGCCGAATATCCCCACCCCGTACCACTGGTGCAGGGGAGTCCCGATCCCCGCCAGCCCTCTGGTGAACGTCTCCAGCCGGAAAGCCCGCCCTGCCTGCTCCGGGAAGCCGAATGCGGCCTGCGCCGCGTCCCAGTCACCTGTACGGCCCGGATGCATGGCCATCGCGTCGTCGTTGCGTATCAGCAGGGACAGCAGTCCGCCCGCGTCCAGCACCCTCGCCAGACCGGCCAGGGTGGTGCCGGGGTCACGGGCCTGGATCAGCTCGCCGTGGCACAGCACGACGTCGAAGGCGCCGGGCAGGAAGTGGGCGCCGGTGTCCTGGCTGCCGCCGGAGACGAGGCGTACGCGCTTGCGTATCCCGTCGGGCTCGGCTGCCAGCTCCTTCTCGACCAGGTCGCGCAGGTCGGGGTCGGATTCGAGACCCGTCACCTTGTGCCCCGCACGGGCCAGCCGGAGAGCCTGCACGCCGCGGCCGAGACCGACGTCGAGCACCCGCAGCCTGCGTCCCACATCGAATCCGGCTGCTATCTGCTCGTCGAGCTGGCGGGCGAGAAGCTCCTGCTCCAGGCCGCCGAGCTGCCCGATACGGCCCGTCTGCGCGCTCAGGGCTTCTCGCCGCGTGCGACCTGCGGCTTGGGCAGGCGCATACGGCGCAGCTGGAGCGTACGCATCAGGGCGTAGGCGACGGCGCCCCGCTTGTTCTCGTCGGGGAAACGCGTCCGCAGGTCCCTCTTGAGCCGGAAGCCGAGGCCGACCGAGTCGAGCACGATCATCACGATCACGAAGAGCCACAGCAGCAGCGAGATGTTCTTCAGCTGGAGCGACGGCATCATGCTCAGCACGAGGATCATCACCGCCAAGGGCAGGAAGAACTCCGCCACCGACCAGCGCGAGTCCACGTAGTCACGTGCGAAGCGCCGCACGGGCCCCTTGTCGCGTGCGGGCAGGTAGCGCTCGTCACCGCCGGCCAGAGCCTGGCGCTGACGTGCCATGGCGCTGCGGCGGTCTTCGCGCTGCCGCTTGGCCGCCTCCCTGCGGTTCGCCGGAGCCTTCGCGAGTGAGCGGCGCTGTGACTGCGCGTCGCTCCGCTTGGGCGTCGGGCGGCCCTTGGGGGCCTGCGGGTCGCGGAACTGATGGGGCTCGGCAGCGGTCACCTCGGGGGTGGGTGCGGCCTGCCCTTCCTTCGAACGGCTTCGGAACACGCTTACAAGGGTACGGTGCCACCTGCTGTGCTCCCCAGGCCCGGTCGGGAACGATCTGGCAACACCCTGCCCGGAGAGCGGCAGCAGGGCTTCCGCCTACTCCCTGCGCCGGAGGTTCCAGGCCGCGATCGTCCTTCAGGAGGAGCGCATCCGCTGCCGAACAGTGCGGTAATGGGAGCAGGGCCCGTAGTCTTGGGTCTTGAAGGTGTGCTGCTGAGGCTCAGTCCGTTATGAAGGGGGCGCGCGAGGCCCATGAGCGGTGTCATGAAGCGTATGGGGATGCTCTTCCGGGCGAAGGCCAACAAAGCCCTGGACCGGGCGGAGGATCCGCGCGAGACGCTGGATTACTCGTACCAGAAGCAGCTTGAGCTGCTTCAGAAGGTGCGCCGCGGCGTCGCCGACGTGGCGACGTCCCGAAAGCGTCTGGAATTGCAGCTGAGCCAGCTGCAGGGCCAGTCCTCCAAGCTTGAGGAGCAGGGCAAGAAGGCCCTCGCACTCGGCCGTGAGGACCTGGCCCGTGAGGCGCTCTCCCGCCGTGCCGCCCTGCAGCAGCAGGTCACGGACCTGGAGACGCAGCACCAGACGCTGCAGGGCGAGGAGGAGAAGCTGACTCTCGCCTCCCAGCGCCTGCAGGCCAAGGTGGACGCCTTCCGTACGAAAAAGGAGACCATCAAGGCCACCTACACGGCGGCCGAGGCGCAGACGCGCATCGGCGAGGCGATGTCGG
>DATMEI010000639.1:0-2747 GCA_035556995.1 Streptomyces sp. | reverse complement strand
GGGTTCCACCGCCAGGGCAGCAGACTCCCTCAAGACCACCGCACTGCAACAGGAAGTGCGTCAGGCCGAAACCAAGGCCACCACCCACGCGCAGGACGAGGCGCGGAAGCTCGAGAAGAAGGCCGACGCCGCAGCCAAGCGCAAGGCCGAAGCCCGTGACAAGGCCGCCGAGGCACGCGCCTCCCGTTCCACCGAGCGCACTTCGCTCTCGGCCGGCAGCGGCAACGTCTCCACCCTCATCGGCTTCCTGAAGTCGCAGCTGGGCAAGCCCTACGTGCTGGGCGCCAGCGGTCCTTCCTCCTACGACTGCTCCTCGCTGACCCAGGCCGCGTTCAAGCAGGTCGGCGTGGACCTCCCGCGTACCTCACAGCCGCAGTCCGCCACCGGCACCTCCGTGTCCCTCGACTCGCTGCAGAAGGGCGACCTCCTCTACTGGGGCGGGGCCGGCAGCGCGTACCACGTGGGCGTCTACGTAGGTGACGGCAAGTTCATCGGCGCCCAGAACTCAGGGACGGGCGTCGTCGAGAAGCCCCTGGACTACGACCCGCCGACAGGCGCGGTCCGCGTGCTGTAACCCGCACTTCGCGGCTGCCACCAGCACCCTCCGACATCGCCCCCTGTACGGCTACGCGGCCGTACAGGGGGCTTTGGTATGTCGGTGGCTGCCGGGTCCTGAACTCGGCAGGGTGGCCGCATGACGACTCCCGGTGCCCCGTTCATCCCAGGACTCGAACTGTCACGGATCCTCTACGAGGAAGCAGTGCGGCCGGTTCTCGGCCAGGAGTATCCCGGACTGCCGTACGCCGCCGCCCGGGTCGGCAGCGGATCCGAGGTGCTCGGCTTCGACACCCCTCGGTCCGCCGACCACGAGTGGGGACCGCGGCTGAACTTGTTCCTCGCGCCGCAGGACGCCGCCGCACACGGAACAGACATCCGCCGCCTCCTGGCGGAACGGCTGCCCAAGCAGGTCCGCGGCTGGCCCACCCATTTCCAGCAGCGGGACGATCCGCTGGACCCCGTCTCGGGACACATGGCACTCACCGACGATCCGGTGAATCACCGGGTTTCGGTGGACGACGTCCGAGGATGGCTGAACTCGCAGCTCGGCCTCGCGCTTGAGACCGGCGAACCAGCCGTCCGTGACTGGCTGGCGATCCCCCAGCAGAAGCTCGCGGAGGTCACAGGCGGCGCGGTGTTCCATGACGGGCCCGGCACACTCGGGTCGGCGCGGCGAAGGCTGACGTGGTACCCGGATCAAGTGTGGCGGTATCTGCTGGCCTGCCAGTGGCAGCGGATCTCTCAGGAAGAGGCGTTCGTGGGCCGCTGCGCCGAGGTCGGGGACGGACTGGGGTCCGCGGTCGTCGCGGGCCGCCTGGTCCGTGACCTGATGCGGCTTTGCCTGCTGCTCCAGCGGCAGTTCGCGCCGTACAGCAAGTGGCTGGGGAGCGCGTTCGGACAACTGCCGGTGTCAGAAGCGCTCACGCCGGCGCTGCGCGGCGCTCTGACGGCTGCGGAGTACCCGGACAGGGAGCGCAGCCTCTGCGAGGCGTACGAGGCCGTGGCAGCGCTGCAGAACCGGACAGGGCTCGCGGAGCGGGTCGTCCCGACGTGCCGGCCGTACCACGGCCGGCCTTTCCAAGTGCTGCACGCTGAACGCTTCGTACACGCACTCGCCGAGACGATCACCGACCCCGAGCTGAGCTCCCTGCCGCTGTACGGGAACGTCGATCAATGGGCCGACAGCACAGACCTGCTGAGCAGCCCACGGGCGCTGCGCGCTGCTAGGCGCGCGGAGCCACCTTGCTGAGGCCGTTGATGACGCGGTCCATCGCGTCGCCGCCCGAGGGCTCCGTGAGGTTGGCCAGCATCTTCAGGGCGAAGCGCATCAGCACCGGGTGGGACAGGCCGCGTTCGGTGGCCACCTTCATCACCTTGGGGTTGCCGATCAGCTTCACGAAGGCGCGGCCCAGCGTGTAGTAGCCGCCGTAGGTCTCCTTGAGGATCTTCGGGTAGCGGCGCAGGGCCAGTTCACGCTGTGCCGGGGTCGCGCGGGCCTGCGCCTGCACGATGGTCTCGGCGGCGATGACGCCCGACTCCATGGCGTACGCGATGCCTTCACCGTTGAACGGGTTGACGAGACCGCCCGCGTCGCCGACGAGCAGCAGTCCCCGTGTGTAGTGCGGCTGCCGGTTGAAGGCCATGGGCAGCGCGGCCCCGCGGATGGGCCCGGTCATGTTCTCCGGCGTGAAGCCCCACTCCTCGGGCATGGAGGCGCACCAGGCCTTGAGGATCTCGCGCCAGTCGAGCTCCTTGAAGCTGTCCGAGGTGTTGAGGACGCCCAGGCCGATGTTGCTCGTCCCGTCGCCCATGCCGAAGACCCAGCCGTAGCCGGGCAGCAGCCGGTCCTGCTGACCGCGGCGGTCCCACAGCTCCAGCCACGACTCCAGGTAGTCGTCGTCGTGGCGGGGCGAGTTGAAGTACGTGCGGACCGCCACGCCCATCGGGCGGTCCTCGCGCCGGTGCAGGCCCATCTTCAGCGACAGGCGGGTCGAGTTGCCGTCGGCCGCGACGACGACCGGGGCGTGGAAGGTGACGGGCGTCTTCTCCTCGCCCAGCTTGGCGTGCACGCCGGTGATGCGTCCCGCGGAGTCCAGCACCGGCTCCCCGACGTTGCAGCGCTCGTGGAGCCTGGCGCCGGCCTTCTCGGCCTGCCGGGCGAGCTGCTCGTCGAAGTCGTCGCGCTTGCG
>DATMEI010000638.1:0-14009 GCA_035556995.1 Streptomyces sp. | reverse complement strand
CCAACGCCGCCAACGAGGTCGTCTCCCTCTTCAAAGGCACCTCGATCGTCTCCGTGATGGCCATCGGCGAGCTCTTCTACCAGGTCCAGGTGATCTACGGACGCAACGGCCGGGTGGTACCGCTGCTGATGGTGGCCACCGTCTGGTACATCGTCCTGACCACCGTGCTGTCCGTCGTCCAGTACTGCGTGGAGCGGCATTTCGCCCGTGGCGCCGAGCGCACTCCCCCGCCGACCCCACTGCAGCGTGCCCGCGGCTTCGTCCGCTCCCTGCGCGTTCAGGCCGCCCAGCAGACCAAGTCCGTCGCGGCCGGGCGTACTGCCCTCACCGCCCACCGATCCACCAACGAAGGAACCGGGCGATGAGCAGCGACGGCAACCCGATGGTGGAAATACGCGGTGTCCACAAGAGTTTCGGCACGCTGGAGGTGCTGCACGGCGTGGACCTCGAGGTCCGCACCGGCGAAGTCACGGTCGTGCTCGGCCCGTCCGGCTCGGGAAAGTCGACGCTGCTGCGCAGCATCAACCATCTGGAGCGTCTCGACCGGGGCTACGTCAGCATCGACGGACAGCTCATCGGCTACCGCAGGTCGGGCAACAAGCTGCACGAGCTGAAGGAGAAGGAGGTCCTCAAGCAGCGCACCCATATCGGCTTCGTCTTCCAGGACTTCAACCTCTTTCCGCACCTCACCGTGCTGGAGAACGTCATCGAGGCCCCCGTGTCGGCGCTGCGCCGTCCACGCCGCACGGCCGTGAAGCAGGCAGAGCGGCTGCTGAAGCGGGTGGGTCTCGCGGACAAGGCCGCCGTCCGCCCCCGGCAGCTCTCCGGCGGTCAGCAGCAGCGGGTGGCCATCGCCCGCGCGCTCGCCCTGGAACCCAAGGTGCTGCTCTTCGACGAGCCGACCTCGGCCCTCGACCCCGAGCTCGTCGGTGAGGTCCTCGACGTGCTCAAGGACCTGGCCCGGACCGGGACCACGATGATCGTCGTCACCCACGAGGTCGGCTTCGCCCGCGAAGTCGCCGACACCGTCGTCTTCATGGACGGCGGTCGCGTCGTGGAACAGGGCCCGCCCGGTGAGGTGCTCGACTCGCCACGCCACGAGCGCACCGAAGCCTTCCTCTCCAAGGTGCTGTGACCGCGGCCGACGCACAGCTCAACTGCCCGTCCGCTCCCACCCTTTCCTGCCCCTCCCCGCCTTTCCTGCCCCTCCCGCCGTACATCACATCAGGAGACCCTCGTGCCGAACCGCCTCGCTCACCGCCGTACCGCCGTCGCCCTCGGCACCGGCCTCACCACCGCAGTGCTCCTGACCGCCTGCGGCAGTTCGGCCGGCGGCAGCACGGAGGAGACCGCGCCGAAGGGGGCGGCCGGGAAGAACAAAAGGATCAACCTGGGGCCCGACCAGAAGCGGATCACGACGCGGAAGGCCGACTCCGTCGCCGCTCTCGTCCCGCGGAAGATCCGGGAGCGCGGAACCCTCGAAGTCGTCAACTCCGCCGGATCGGCTCCCCCGTTGACCTTCTACGCCACCGACGACAAGACCGTCATCGGCGTCGAGCCGGACATCGCCTCGCTCATCGCCGACGTCCTCGGCCTCGAACTGCGCTCCCACACCGTCGACTGGGCGAACATCTTCGTCGGTCTGGACAGCGGCAAGTACGACGCCGGAATCAGCAACATCACGGTGACCGAGGAGCGCAAGGAGAAGTACGACTTCGCCACCTACCGTCTCGACAACCTGGCCTTCGAGACGAAGAAGGGCAGCGGCTGGAAGGCACGTGGCCCGAAGGACGTCGCCGGGAAGACCATCGGCGTCAGCTCAGGCACCAACCAGGAGAAGCTGCTGGTCACTTGGAGCAAGAAGAACGTCAAGAAAGGCCGGAAAGCCACTGACATCAAGTACTACGAGAAGCCCACCGACTACTACCTCGCCCTCACATCCGGCCGCCTCGACGCCTACCTCGGGCCCAGTCCCGTAGCGGCCTACCACTCGGCCACCACCGGGCAGACCGAGGTCGTCGGCACCTACTCGGGCGGCGGCGCCGGCCTCCAAGGCAAGATCGCAGCCACGACGAAGAAGAACAACGGCCTGGTCGAGGCGCTCCACAAGGCCCTCGAGACGGTGATACGGAACGGGACCTACGCCAAGGTACTCGAGCGCTGGGGCCTGTCCGCCGAGGCCGTCGAGAAATCGGAACGCAACCCGGAGGGCCTGCCGAAGACCAACTCCTAGCCAGACATGGCGGCTTGCTGCCCGCTGCCGCCCCGGGACCGTGAGCCGCCGCCGTCCGTGCCGCTCCCCAGCAGGTGTGGGAGGGCACGGACGTCGGAACAGGCTGCCGCCTCAGTGGTGCGGTGAGACCGGCGTGCACAGTTCCTGAGGTGTCCAGTCGATGATCTGCACGGCCCCGCCCGCAACCTCCTGCCCCCGGCACTGATGGTGATGCCTGCGGGTGATGCCGGCGACGTTCAGATGCCCGTGGAAGGCGGGCTCGTCCCGCAACCGCCGTGCGTACGCCCACAGTCCGGGGTACGCGGCGATGCGCAGCACGACGTCGGCGCCCAGGTGCCACCGGTGCACGGTGTCCAACTCCAGCAGGGCGACCCACAGTTGGACATCTGCGGCCGTCAGCGTCTCGCCCAGCAGGAACGGCCGTGCGGCCAGGCGGTCTTCGACGCCGTCCAGCGCGGCGAGCAGCGTCTCCACGGGCCCGCCGCCCTGGCTGCCCTCCTCGCAGGCGCCTTCGCCCGCCCGGCGTGCGGCCTCGGTGACGTCCTCGTCGACGAGCCTGATCAGGGCCTCGATCTCGCCCTCGGCCGACGGCGGAAACAGCTCCGGGCCGCCGGTTCCACGGAAGCGGAGGGCGAGATCGCGCATGATGTCGGGGGCGTGGTTGCTGACGATCCGCCCGGTCCACCGGTCGCTCAGCACCGGGACGGTCGCGGGCCCCGTATGGCCGTGCCACGTCGACTCGTACGCCGGTCGCAGCGAGGCGTAACCGCCGTCGGCGTCCGGCAGGCCGGGCAGCAGGGTCAGCGTGACGGTGTCTTCGAGCCGGAGCAGGCTGTGCGTGACGGCGATGCGCAGACAGCGGGGACAGGAGAGCGAGAGGAACAGCTGGTAGCGGTGGGGTGCGGCGTAGTAGCCGCTGCTCGCGTCGGGGCCGATCCTCCCCCGGATCGAGCGGGCGGCCGGGGCGGTGGTGGCGGGGAAGGGGGTACGCGTCGACGTCTCGGACATGACTCTCCCTCAGAGTGTGGCGGCAGGCGGCTTCATCGGCGCCGGGCATGCGTTCGTACGGCCTGTCGCGACCGCGCAGGCAGGCAGCGGTCAGACGGACAAGCAGTCAGTCAGGCAGTCAGTCGGTGAGTGGGAACGGCAGCAGTCCGCGAAGGTGTGCGTCGCGTCGGCTGCGGGCGACACCGGCGGAGGCTTCGGCTTCGGCGTGAACGCCGGCTCGGCGCAGCTTCAGCGGATCGGACTGCATGCGCTGCAGACGCGCAGCAGATCGATGTGACGGCGGGAGGTGAGCACCTGGATGCCGCAGGCGACGCCGGGTACGTGAGGAACGAAACGGGCGGCCTTAGGTCCTGCGCCGGTCATGGCATACCCCCCGTCAAGTCAGGGTCGTGCGCCGGGACTTGCTGCCGGGGCGCACGGCCCGGCAGGCCTGGTCTCCGTCCGCTCTCGTAGCGGGACGACGTCGTCGGCGCTTCGATGGAAGTCTGAGCGGCTTCACGCGAACCGGTCAAGAGCGCCGACGGCACCGCGGCCGGGGATGAGCGGCAGACGAGCCACGCACGAGCCACAGAACGAGCCATGGACGGGCCACCCGAAGGGCCGCCGCCCATCGCCCCGCTCCCCGCACCGCATCGATGCTGGAGAATGCCGGTATGCGGATCTCGGCGAGAGCGGACTACGCGGTGCGTGCCGCGCTGGAACTGGCGGCTGCGGCAGACGAAGGCCCCGTCAAGGCCGAGGCGATCGCCACTGCGCAGAACATCCCGCACAAGTTCCTCGAAGGCATCCTCACCGACATGCGGCGGGGCGGTCTCGTGGTCAGCCAGCGCGGCGGACAGGGCGGATACCGGCTTGCGGCGCCCGCCGACACGGTCACCATCGCGGACGTGATCCGCGTCGTGGAAGGCCCGCTGGTCTCCGTACGCGGCGAACGGCCGCCCGCGCTGTCCTACACGGGCCCGGCGGAATCGCTCCTGCCGCTGTGGATCGCCGTACGCGCGAACGTACGGGCGATCCTGGGCGAGGTCACGCTGGCCGATGTCGCGACGGCCGATCTTCCCGCCCGTGTCCTCACCCTGGCCGAGTCCCCCGAGGCGTGGACGAACCCGTGAAGCCCCTGATCATGTCCAGTTGACGAGACAGTCTTGACCGTGGCGCCGCGAACCGGAATCTTTCTCTACTAATACGGTAGGAAAGCTAGGGAATAAGAATCGGGGCAGCATGCGGACGCTCATCGTGCTGGCGTTGACGGGCCTGGGCGCCCAACTGGTCGACGGCAGCCTGGGAATGGCCTACGGGGTGACTTCCACGACGCTGCTGCTCGCCGTCGGCACCAATCCCGCAGCCGCCTCCGCGACCGTCCATTTCGCCGAGATCGGGACGACGCTCGTCTCCGGCGCCTCTCACTGGCGCTTCGGCAACGTCGACTGGCGCGTCGTGGCGAAGATCGGCGTACCGGGCGCCGTGGGCGCCTTCGCCGGGGCGACCTTCCTCTCCAGCCTGTCCACGGCGATCGCCGAGCCGGCGATGTCCCTCATCCTGCTCGCCCTCGGCATCTACGTACTCACCCGCTTCACCTTCATCGGACTCTCGACTCGCAACCTCGGCAAGCCGCTGCGCAAGCGTTTCCTCTCCCCGCTGGGGCTCGTCGCGGGATTCGTCGACGCCACCGGCGGGGGCGGCTGGGGGCCGGTCGGCACTCCGGCCATCCTGGCCAGCGGGCGGCTGGAGCCCCGTAAGGTGATCGGCTCGATCGACACCAGCGAGTTCCTCGTGACCGTCGCCGCGAGCATCGGCTTCCTGGCCGGTCTGGGCTCCGAGGGCGTCAACCTGACCTGGGCGGCGGCCCTGCTGATCGGCGGCGTGATCGCCGCGCCGCTCGCCGCATGGCTGGTACGGCACATTCCGCCGCGCGTCCTCGGGTCCGCGGTGGGAGGCGTCATCGTCGTCACCAACGCCCGCACGCTGCTGAACAGCGACTGGCTCGCCGCGAGCGGCACCGTGAGCGCCACCGTCTACGTCCTGCTGTACCTGATCTGGGCGGGGGCACTCGCGTACTCGATCCGCGAGTACCGCCGCAACGCCGCCGAGGAGCGGGAGCAGGTCCGGGCAGCGGCCGACGCCGGCGACGCCGAACAGGAACCCGCCGCGTCGAGCTGAACCGGCGTCTGTGTACTGCGCATTGCGGTCTCATGGCGGTGCCGGCTCCGGCCTTCTCAGGCGGCGGTCGCACCGTCCAGAATCGGGATATCGCTGAACTTGGCCGTGTGCCCGAGTGGTTCAGGGGCTCGCCTGCAAAGCGAGTTACGCGGGTTCGAATCCCGCCACGGCCTCAGGTGTGTTGAGCAGGAGAACGAATGGGCGGCACCCACGGATGGGTGCCGCCCTTCTTGGTCGTCAGTCTCAGTTGGCCGGCACGAGCGCACCGGCCGCGCCGTCGTCATCGTCCGGCCGGTCCGCTTCGGTCTTCCAGATCAGACCATCGACCTGCTTCGCCACATCGGTCAACACTGCTGCCGGGAACAGCGTTCGATCTCGCCAACACCGTCGTCCATCCCCTGACTTCGCCTGGTCGGCGGCGGTGAAACGCGCGCACGTGCTGAGCTTGTCGACCATGAATTCCGTTGACCGAGGACAGCCAAGGCACGAGAGTGTCGCCCGGGTCGGGATCAACGGCATACGTGGGACGGTGAGCGGTGGCTGGCTCGGATATGGCCCGTGACCTGCAAGTCAAGGAGATCTCGTCTGATCCGCCGCTGTGGACAGCGGACTTCCGGCTGTTCTTCACTGCCCGCACCACCTCTCTGCTGGGCGACGCGATGCTCCCCGTCGCGATCACGGCCGCCGTGATCCGGGCGGGATACGGGGCGAGTGGGGTGGGCTATGCGCTCGCCGCGCTCGTGGCGCCGTTCGCAGCACTGATCATCTTTGGCGGGGTGCTGTCCGACCGCTTCGGCGCCCGGCGGCTGATGGTCGTCTCGGACGCGGCCCGGCTGTGCTCTCAGGGAGTGCTCGCGCTGCTGTTCCTGCTGGGTACGCCGCAGTTGTGGCAGATCCTGGTGCTGCTGGCCCTGATCGGGGCGGGCAGCGCGATCTTCCAGCCTGGAGTCGCCAGCATCACCCCGCTCACAGCCCAGGACGTACAGAAGGCCAACGCCACCCTCCGCATCTCGGAGTCAGTCACCGTGGTCATCGGCCCGTCGCTGGCCGGCCTGCTGCTGGCGGTCGCCTCACCCGCGGCGGTGGTCGCCCTCGACGCCTTGACCTATGCGGTCAGCGGCGCCTGCCTCCTCCTGCTCCGCTCGGTCCCGATGGGCCCGGCCGCGCGGGACGGCGAATCGTCGTTCCGGGCCGATCTCGTCGAGGGATGGCGGGAGTTCCGGGCCAGGACCTGGCTGTGGAGCGTCATCGTCGTCTTCATGCTCTGGCAGCTGGCCGGCGCCGGCCCCACTATGACCCTCGGCAACAGCACGATGGTCACCGACTACGGAGCATCGGTGTTCGGTCTGGTCATGTCGTCCCTCGGGGCGGGAAGTGTGCTGGGCGGGATCGTCGCGATGAGGCTCCGCCCGCGGTATCCGCTCCGGGCCGGCGCCCTCTCCATGATCCTTTGGGTGTTCATGCCGTTGGGGGTCGCTCTCGGCCTTCCCGCGCCGCTCATCGCCCTCTGCTACGGGGTGAGCGGCGTGGGCATGGCGTTCTGGATCGTCATGTTCCACACGAGCGTGCAGACGCACGTCCCGCAGGACGTCCTCGGCCGGGTACACGCGTACGACGCGGCCGGCTCGCTGGTGATGAAGCCGGTCGGGCAGGCGGTGGCGGGGCCGCTCGCGGTCGTCGCGGGGACGGCGCCGCTGCTGTACGTGTCCGCGTCCATGGCGCTCGTCGCCTGCGCCCTACTGCTGGCAATCCCGGCCGTGCGCGGCCTGAAGCGCGTAGAGCGCTGACTGCCCGTCCCTCTCAAATCAGCCAGGCGGAGCAAGGCAAGGCCCCCGCCGGAATCAGAGGGCCCCTTCTTCACCACGGTGATGGAAGCGATGCGCGTGCCCCTCCTCGGGCCGGGACGGCCCCGCGTCCGGCCCGGCCACGTCATCGCGGCGTGCCCGCCTTCGACGGGGACGGCCAGGCCAGAGGACCGGTACGGACGTCCGCACCAGGCCTGCGCCGGCAGCTTCCCCATGCCGCCCACGAGCGCCGACGCCACCAAGACGCCACAGTGGCTTGTCGTGGCGCCAGTCTGGTGCCACTATGGCGCCATGGACCTCACGCAGTACGTCGCCCATCTCCGCCACGAGCTCGCGGTCGCCGCGGACGCGGGCGGGGACGAGGCCCGCGCCCTGGCCGAACGGCTCACCGCACCGCTGGAGTCGGCCACCCGGCTCACCCTGCTGAACGCGCTGTCCGCCGCCATGGACGAGGTGACCCGTGACCTCGCGCCGGGCTCGGTCGACGTACGGCTGCGCGGCCTCGACCCCGAGTTCGTGGTGACACCACCGCCGCCCCAGGAGCCGTACGAGGAAGCCGCGGAGCACGAAGGCGCGCTCAGCAGTGTGCGGGCGCCCGTGCCGTCACCGCCCTCCTCGGAAGGCGACGAGGGCGGTACGGCGCGCATCAACTTCCGCCTCCCCGCCCACCTCAAGACCCGGATCGAGGACGCCGCGGTCGAGGAAGGCCTCTCGGTAAACGCCTGGCTGGTACGGGCCGTCGGCGCCGCGCTGGAACCCGGCGGGCACGGCGGTCCGTCAGGTCGCAGCCGCCACCGGGGCAAGCAGGGCTACACGGGGTGGGTCCGCTAGGGCGGGACGGCCTGTCCTGTCCGGGGCCGAGCAGGCACCACTTCCCATCCACCGGTCCGCCAGCCCCACCGGCCACATCAGCCCTACCGACCCCACCAGCGGAAACGCACACCACAGCCATGAGGACGGTACAGCCATGCCTGAATTCGACACACCCGAACCGATCGCCGTCACCCTCGAGTTCGACATCGGGACCGCCCGCATCACCGCGGGCAAACGCACCAGCACCAGCGTCGAAGTGCTGCCGGGCAACGGGGCCGAAGACGCCGACGTACGGGCGGCGCAACAGACCGAAGTCACCTGTGCGGGCGGCAAATTGACGGTGAAGGGTCCCAAGAAGCGCTCCCTGTTCGGCAAGAGCGGGCCCCTCGACGTGAGTATCGAGCTGCCTGCCGGATCGGACGTCCAGGGCACCTCGCCCATGGCCGACTTCACCTGTGAAGGCCCTCTCGGGGACTGCAGGCTCAAGACCTCACTCGGCGACATCCAGGTCGACGAGGCGAAAACGGTGTACCTGAAGACGGGTTACGGCGACATCCGCCTGAACCGCGCGGCGGGAGACGCCGAAATCATCGGGGCCGGACGCATCTCCGTCGGCGAGATCGCCGGCACGGCCAGCGCCAAGAACGGCAACGGCGAGACCACGATCGGCGAGGTCACCGGCAACCTGCGGGCGAACTCCTCCAACGGCCGCATCTCCGTCGGCGTCGCGCACGCCGGTGTCGACGCCAAGTCAGCCAACGGCGGCATCCGGATCGGCGAGGTGGCACGCGGCCGGATCGCCCTCCAGGCCGCCGCCGGCGATCTCGAGGTCGGCATCCGTGATTCCACCGCCGCCTGGCTCGACGTGGACACCCGCCTCGGCGGCGTACGCAACTCCCTGGATGCGTCCGAGAGCCCCGACCCCTCGGAGGAAACCGTCGAGGTACGCGCCCGCACCGGCATCGGCGACATCGTGATCCACCGCTCGTGACCCATGACCGTTCACAGCTTCACACCGCCCCGCACAGGAGGACACCATGCGAGACGAACATTCCGCGCAATCACCGGCGACGTTGCCCATGACCCGTCCCCCGGGCTGCCCCTTCGACCCGCCCGCCGAGCTTGCGAAGTTGCGCGAGCAGCAGCCGCTCAGCCGGATGGTCTACCCCGACGGGCACCTCGGCTGGCTGGCCACAGGCCACTCCACGGTCCGTGCGATATTGGCCGATCCGCGCTTCAGCTCACGGTACGAGCTCATGCACTTTCCGTTCCCGGGCTCGCAGATCACGGAGATACCGCCGGCGCCGATCGGAGATCTCACCGGGGTCGACCCGCCGGAGCACACCCGCTACCGGCAGCTGCTCACCGGCAAGTTCACAGTCCGCCGGATGCGCCAACTGACCGCACGTGTCGAACAGTTCACGGCAGCGCACCTCGACGCCATGGAACGGCAAGGGCCGCCGGCCGATCTGGTGGAGGCGTACGCGTACCCCGTGCCGGCGCTGATGATCTGCGAACTGCTGGGCGTGCCCCAGCCCGACCGTGAACTCTTCCAGCACCAGGCCACCGAGTTGACCAGCGTGGACGCGACGGTGGAGGACCAGATCGCGGCCATGACGGCGCTTCAGGAGTTCGTCGCCGGGCTGGTACCGGCCAAGCGTGCCGACCCCACCGACGACCTGCTCAGCGATCTGACCACCACCGGCCTCACCGACGACGAACTCGCCGGAATCGGCAGCTTCCTGCTCGCCGCCGGGCTCGACACCACCGCGAACATGATCGGGCTCGGCACGTTCGCACTTCTCAGCCACCCCGAGCAGGCCGCCGCCCTGCGCGACGACCCCGGCCTCGCCGGGCAGACGGTCGAAGAGCTGCTGCGCTACCTGAGCATCGCCCACTCCGGGATACGTTCGGCGCTCGAAGACGTCGAGCTGGACGGTCAGCTCATCAAGGCCGGCGAGTCGGTCACCATCTCGGTGGAGGCCGCCAACCGCGACCCGGAGAAGTTCGCCGACCCCGACACCCTCGACCTGCACCGCAAGGCCACCGGCCATCTGGCCTTCGGCCACGGCATCCACCAGTGCCTGGGGCAGCAACTGGCCCGCGTCGAGATGCAGGTGGCCCTTCCGGCGCTGTTCACGCGCTTCCCGGCACTGCGGCTGGCCGTACCGCCCGAGGAGGTCCCGCTGCGTACGAACATGAACATCGCCGGGGTGCACAGGCTCCCCGTCACCTGGGACAAGGAGTAGGCCGATGGAACTCCACGTCGACCGCGAGCGCTGCGCCGGTGCAGGGATGTGTGCCCTGACCGCCCCCGAGGTGTTCGACCAGGACGCCGGTGACGGCCGCGTGCTGCTGCTGAACGCCGAGCCGCCTCCTGGCCAGGAGTCCGCTGCCCGCGAGGCCGCCGACGTCTGCCCGTCCGGAGCCATCACCGTCATCGGCCAGCAGCTCCACGGCAGTTGAGCCCTGCGCCCGGTGTGGCGCTCAGCCGGTGAAGGCCTTCGCGAACTCGTCCGTTCTCTTCCCGATGCTCGAACAGGTCGCCTGCGCCTTGGAGTTCGCGCCGCCCGGGCAGGGCTTGTCGCGGGTGGCCGACCACATCGACAGCCAGCCGAGTCCCTTCTCGTCGGCGAACTTCTTGAGCTCTGCCGCGTCTTCAGGCCTGAAGACCTCGACCTTGACGTCGTTCACGCCGATCATCGGCGTGACCGCGACCGTCTTCCAGGCCTCGGCCTCGTCCCGGATGTCCAGCACCGCCCTGACCTGCTTCTGGGTGGCGGTGGCGGCCTTGATGGCGTATTCGCCCATGTCGCCGTCGTAGTAGGTGCCGTAGTCCATGGCCATGATGTTCACGGCGGAGACGCGGGCACCGTTCTTCTGCGCGTTCTTCAGCACCGCGAGGCCGTCCCGGTTCAGGCCCGACGGCATCGCCGGGAGGGTGAAGGAGACGTCCAGTCCGGCGTGTTGCTGCTGGAGCCGGACGATCGCCCGTGCACGGAGGTCGTTGGCCTTCTTGTCGGTCAGGGCGGGGCCTTCGATGTCGAAGTCGACCTTCTTCAGGTCGTAGGCGTCGATGACCTGGCTGTAGGCGTTCACCAGCTTGTCCACCGAGCCGCAGACGCGGGCCAGTTCGTTGCCGCTCTGCCCGCCGAAGGAGATCCGCACGTCGCCGCCCTTGTCGCGCAGCTCGTCCGCCTGCCGCGCCACCGGATTGTCCCTGAGCTCCTGCCTGCCGCCCCACTTGGGCGTGCAGCCGCCACCCGGGGAGATGAAGGCCAGGTTGTACTCCTTCACGCCCGTCTTCTCTGCGCCCTTGACGAGGTCGTAGGAGGGCTTGAGCGAGGTGTCCACGTACGGCGAGAAGGTGTTGCCGGGTTCCGGAGAGGAGGAGTCGCTCTCCTGCTGCGAAGGCGCCTTCGGCTTCGGGTCCTTGGCCTCCTCCTTCTTCTCCCCCGTCGAGCAGCCGACGAGCACCGACGCCGCAACTGCCGCCGCCGTCACCGCGACAGCGGCCGGCTTCAGCTTGCGGCTCCGCCAAGAACCTTGCTGCTCTGCGTTGTTCGGCAACGTCGCGCTGCCTCCTTCTGCGGGGGCGGGCAGTTGTGTGCGTACGGCAGGCAAGCCGGCGGCACCGGCCCGGACAATCAAGGACCCGGTCAGGAAACCATGCCGGACGGAGTCCTCGCGGCCGGTCCCGCCAGACGGACAGCCCGTCCGCCGGGGCCGGTTCGTCGATCCGCCCGGAGACCGGCGCCCACGACCCCGCCGAGCTGGAACAACAGTCGAGGTGAACCACCCCCTCACGTGACGCACGCCACGGAAAGTGGCCGGAACCAGTCATCGTTCGCGTCCGACTAGCTGGGGAACGGCGAAGCAGCATGCCCCGGATCGCCCGCAGCTGGAGGAATCATGAGCGAGCGACTGACGGCCGGACCGCGAGCAACAGAGGAGGACACCGGAGATCACCTGCCGGAGGGCTCCGAGGCATCGGAGGACGGGCCCGGCAGCAGCTCACCGGCCGGCGGCGTCGCGAGCCGGGAGACGATCAGGCCGCTGGTGATGCGGTTGCACTTCTATGCAGGGGTGCTCGTCGCTCCGCTGCTCCTGCTGGTGGCGGTGAGCGGGCTGCTCTACGCGTGCTCGTTCCAGGCGGAGAAGATCGTGTACGCCCACGAGCTGAGCGTCCCGGCCGGGAAGGAGAAGCTGCCGCTGGAGAAGCAGTTGGCGGCGGCACGTTCTGCCCATCCGGAAGGCACGTTCAACGCGGTCCGTCCCTCGGCGGAGGCCGGTGCGACGACGCGCGTCCTGCTTGATGTGCCGGGGCTGGATGAGAGCACCCGGCTCGCCGTGTTCGTCGATCCGTACACCGGCGACGTACGGGGAGCCCTGGAGGCCTACGGCAGTTCGGGCGCGCTCCCCTTGCGGACGTGGACCGACGAGCTGCACCGCGGGCTGCACTTGGGAGATCCGGGACGCATCTACAGCGAGCTGGCGGCCAGTTGGCTGTGGGTGGTGACGGCGGGAGGGCTGGTGCTGTGGATCGGCCGCCGGCGCTCCGCCCGGCGGCTGCGGCGCACGCTGCTTCCCGAAGGCGGGTCCCCGAGCCGTCGGCGGACGATGTCATGGCACGGATCGGTCGGGATCTGGGCGGCGGCGGGGCTGTTCTTCCTCTCTGCGACGGGACTGACCTGGTCGCAGTACACCGGGGAGAACATCACTCGGCTGAGGGCGGCGCTCTCGTGGGAGACCCCCGAGGTGTCCGGTGAGGGCTCCCATCACGGCTCCTCGGGTGGACACGGCGGGCACGGCGAGCCGGGTCATTCCGCGCACAAGGATGTGGGGATCGACCGGGTACGGCAAGCCGCTCTGGGCAAGGGGCTGTCCGGTCCGGTGGAGGTGACCGCACCGGCAGAGCCGGGTGCCGCCTGGACCGTCAAGCAGATCAAGACCACATGGCCGGAGAAGCAGGACGCGGTTGCCGTGGACGCAGCCACCGGAGAAGTCACGGAGGTTCTGCGGTTCGACGACTGGCCGCTTGCGGCGAAGTTGAGCCGTTGGGGCATCGACGCCCACATGGGCCTGCTGTTCGGCATCGTCAACCAGGCGGCGCTGGCCGTCCTGATGATCGCTGTGATCTGCCTGACGGTGTGGGGGTACCGGATGTGGTGGCTGCGGCGGCCCACCCGGAAGGAGAGCTGGGCGATGGGACGGGCGCCCGTTCGCGGTGCGTGGCGCCGGGTGCCGGTCAGGATTCTCGCTCCGCTGGTCCTGTCGACGGCCGTCGTGGGCTACTACCTCCCGCTGCTGGGGGGCTCGCTGCTGCTCTTCCTCGCCTTCGACCTCGGAGTCGGGGCACTGCGCCGCCGCAACGGGCCCCGCGGGACGGTGCGTTGACGCCGAGTCCGGGCCCGTCGGGAAACAGCCCGGCCGCACAGCGGACAGAGCCACCCGTGAACGCACAGTCCCCACCGGGCAGTTGACAACCGCCGCAGTCTGGGCGCAGGTGAGCCCGAGCAGCTGAGTGAGGACGAAGGCCTCACGTCGTGGTGCCTGACGAGCGCCCGGCAGCTCACTCATCAGAACGCGTCTGTGAACTTGTCAGCCCGACGTGGTCCTGGTCCGTGCAGGCTCGGCCGAGGGCACCCCCTGCCGCGATGAGTTCCGGCCGGGTCGCGAGTCTCTTCCGCTGACCGTCGCAGGACGTCGTACACGTCGTACGACGCCGCCCGGCACGAGACACCCCGGAGGACACCATGGCGACCACGCCGGACGACCCGACCACCGCGCTGCCCGGCCGCCCGCCCGTCGTCGACCTGGCCACCTGGCAGGCCGCCCGTGACGAGCTTCTGGTCCGCGAGAAGGCCCACACCCGCGAGGGCGACGCCCTCGCCGCGGCCCGCCGCCGGCTGCCGATGGTGGAGCTCGACGGGACGGTCGAGGTCGTCGGACCCGACGGCCCGGTCCCGTTCCTGGACCTGTTCCAGGGC
>DATMEI010000637.1:0-2168 GCA_035556995.1 Streptomyces sp. | reverse complement strand
CCGCGGAGACCACCACCGTGTGCGACACACCTGGGGTGTTGTCCACGAAGTTGGTGATCAACCAGTTCAGATTCTGCGCCGCCTGGCTCATCGGACTCAACTAACGCTCCTGCTGGTAAGTGGGGCCAATACCGCGCCCGTTCGTCGTTCCGGCCTGCCGGCCCTGCTGAATGCCGCGGCGTAGGTTGGTCAGCCGTCCACGGACGTCATCGGGTGCACGGGAGACCTGCGGACCGGACTGTGCGGAGGACTGCTGCTGAGCGGTACCCGCGACGAGGTTCGCGCGGGGCACGCGGCGCGGCAGACCCGAAGTGGTGACTCCTCCCGCGGCGGGCTGGCGGACCTGTTCGGCCCTGCGCCAGCGCTCGTCGTTGGGGGAGGCACCCCAGTGCGCACCGGGGTCGGCGCCACGCTGCGCCTCTCCGGTGGAGTGCGTGGAGTTGTGAGAAGGCGCGCTCTCGGCGGTGCCCCGCGCGGGCTGACGCTGTGGCATCGGCGGTACGGCGGAGGCAGGCTGGCCGCCTGGCCGCGGAGCGGGCGCCTGGTACGAGGACTGCGCGGGCTCCTGCGTCCGCTCGGACGGCTCCGCACGTGGCGGTGCCTGGGGCGGCGGTGCCGAGGAAGCGGCACGGAACCAGTTGGACTCGATGGACTCGAAGATCGGCGTCGGGGCGTCGGCGGCTGCCGGCGGAACCGCGGGTATACCGAAGTCCGGGTCGTAGGAGGGGGCCTGCTCGGCCTGTGGCCGGTCACCCGGCAGTGCGAACTCACCGGTGTCCTGCGGGCCTTGGCCCTGCCGGTCCCTGTCGGGGGCAGCGCCCTGGCCGCCGCTGGAGGCACCCGTGTACCCGGGACGCGCGAACTCGCCGGTGTCGTTGACATCGGAGTCGTCGTGACCGCGAGGGCCGTCCGCGCCGGGCCCCGTGGCCGAAGCCCAGCTGGGACGCGGCTGGTTCCACTCGTCGGGGCGTACGAACTGCGAGGTGTCGCTCGGGCCGCCGGCCTGCGGGCGTGGGAACTCACCCGTGTCGGAGGCCGACTGGGGACGTGCGAACTGGCCGGTGTCGGAGGCCGATTGCGGACGGGCGTACTCACCCGTGTCCGAACCGGGCTGCGGGGCGGCGTACTCACCCGTCGACTGGTTGTCCCAGGTGTTGCCCCAGTCGTCCGGCCTGGTGAACTCGGCCGTGTCACCCGGGCCGCTCTGGCCGCCCGCGTTGGGGCTGCCGCCGGTCAGCTGACCGGCCGGACCGGACCGCTGAGGCAGCGGCGGAGTCTGGCGGCTGACGGGAGGTGCGGCAGGCGGGCCGTGCCGGCCCTTGCCGGAGCCGGTACCGCTGTCACCGAAGAGGTTGGTGGTCGGAGCACCACCGTCGCCCGAGCCCGCGCCCACGGGGACGCCGGAGCCCGGCAGTTCGGGCCGTGCTTCGCCGCCGCCGACCTGACGCGCGGGGGCACCGAGCTTGGCTGCTCCGCCACCGCCGGGGCCGCCGCTGGGACCGCGCTGCAGCGCCGCGGCGAGACCGGTGCCCTTGGGCATCGCTGGACCGCCGCCGGCGGGCTTGCCCTTGCCGGGCTGCGGGGCCTGCGCGCCGCCCTGTGCCACGTCGACGGGCAGCATGACCAGGGCGGTTGTGCCGCCCGAGTCGGACGGACGCAGCTGGATACGGATGCCGTGCCGCAGGGAGAGGCGGCCGACCACGAACAGGCCCATGCGGCGGGAGACCGAGACGTCGACGGTCGGCGGGCTGGCCAGCCGCTCGTTGATCGCGGAGAGGTCCTCCGGGGACAGGCCGATGCCGGTGTCGTGAATCTCGACCAGCACGCGCCCGTCGGGCAGGGCGTGACCGGTGACCTTGACCTTGGTCTGCGGCGAGGAGAAGGAAGTCGCGTTCTCCAGCAGCTCGGCCAGCAGGTGCACGAGGTCGTTGACGACGCGTCCGGCAACCTCCGTGGCGGGCACGGAGTTCAGCTCGATGCGCTCGTACTGCTCCACCTCGGAGGCGGCGGCGCGGAGCACGTCGACCAGCGGGACGGGGCGGGTCCACCGGCGGCCCGGCTCCTCGCCCGCGAGGACGAGGAGGTTCTCGCCGTTACGGCGCATACGGGTCGCCAGGTGGTCCAGCTTGAAGAGCGAGGACAGCTGGTCCGGGTCGGCCTCGCGGGAC
>DATMEI010000636.1:0-6604 GCA_035556995.1 Streptomyces sp. | reverse complement strand
AGCCCAGGCCACGACGTACCGGTACACCGCGGAGCCCGTCACGCTCGCCGGCGTCCGCATCCCCGCGGGGGAGACGCTGCTGATCTACCTTGCGTCCGCGAACCGGGACCCCGCGCGCTTCCCCGACCCCGACCGCTTCGACATCCACCGCGATCCCGCGGACACCCGGGCGCATCTCTCCTTCGGGCACGGCCTCCACCACTGCCTCGGCGCACCGCTGGCCCGTCTCGAAGCGGCTGTCGCGCTGCGCACACTGCTGGAGCGCTGTCCGGACCTGGCGCTGGAGGCCGGGGCCGAACTCCCCGACTGGCGTCCCGGCCTGCTGCGCGGACTGCGGACGCTGCCCGTGCGCTGGTGAGCGGCAACGGCCGCCGACGGAACGGGCACAGGCGTCAGCTGCGCCGCAAACTCGAAACGACCCCCGCGCACCCCGCCACTTCATCACCGAAGCCGGCATGGGCTACCGCTTCGAGCGGTAGCCCTGGACCTCAACGACCTTGTGGACGCCCACGCCCCGCAACACCGGGTCGACGACATCGCCCGTGCTCCTCGACCGCGCCCCGTCGCCGGGCGCGGCCTCCGGCGCCGACCTCATCCACAGCCGTGTGTGCATCCGCCCCCGGCCCACCGTCGACGGGCCGAATCGATCGCGGCCCACCGCCCGGGGCGGTTCAACTGACGGGACGCTTCAGGCGGGCAGGGACGCGAGCCAGTCGGTCAGCAGCCGGTTGATCTCGGCGGGGCGCTCCTGCTGGATCCAGTGGCCGCAGCCGTCGAGGACGTGGGAGCCGGCCAGGCCGGGCAGTGTCATGGGGTACGCGTCGACCGCGTCGGCCATCCATGTGGTGGAGGCGTCCAGGCTGCCGCCGGCGAACAGGGAGGGCTGGGTGATGGGGGCGCCGTCGAAGCCCGCGAGGTCTTCCCAGTCCCGGTCCATGTTCCGGTAGCGGTTGAGTGGCCCGCTCATTCCGGTCCGTTCGAACTCCCCGGCGTAGACGTCGAGATCGTTCTCACTGAGCCAGGCGGGCCGCCGGCCGGCGGGGAAGCGGTCACGAAGCCTCCCGCCCCGGCTGACGAAGTACGGGCCGGAGGCGCCGGGAGTGCCGGGGGTGCCGGGGGCGGGCATGGTGTCGGCGGACAGTGCGGCGTAGAAGCCGGCGAGCCAGCCGCGGACGTCGGGCTCGATCTCGGACTCGGCGCGGCCGGGCTCCTGGAAGTAGGAGACGTAGAACTCCTCATCCCCGCCCATCCGCGCGAAGACCTCGCTGGGCCTCGGCCCGCCGCGTGGGGCGTAGGGAACACTGAGCAGCCCCACCGCGCGGAAGACGTCGGGCCTGACCAGCGCGGAGCCGGCGGCGATGGCCGATCCCCAGTCGTGGCCGACGATCACCGCGGACTGTTCGTCCAGGGCGTGCACCACCGCGGCGTTGTCCTCCACGAGTTCGAGCATCCGGTACGCGTCCGTGTCACCGGGCTTGGAGGAACGTCCGTAGCCGCGGACGTCGATGGCGACGGCGCGGTACCCGGCAGCGGCCAGCGCTGGAAGCTGGTGGCGCCAGGAGTACCAGGACTCCGGGAAGCCGTGCACGAGCAACACCAGCGGCCCCGAGCCCTGTTCGACCAGGTGGATGCGGCCTGCGGGCGAGGAGACCAGCCGGTGGGTGACGTCCGGGGCATGCTGCGACATGAATCCTCCAGGGCTCGCGATCTGCCGTCCGCCGGGATCGGTGACGCGATCCTGCGGGTGCCGGCGCGTACGTCGCGAGTCTTGTTGCCGCTTCGGCAAAGCGGCTCCGGTTCCGGGCGGCCCATCATGCCGTCGGTGAAACGCCGCTCACTTCGCGGCGTCCGGGGCGTCCGGGACGTCCAGGGCGTCCGGAGCGATCTCGGCGATCAGGCCCTCGATGCGGGTCCTGATCTCGTCGCGGACGGGCCGCACGGTCTCGACGCCCTGGCCTGCCGGGTCCTTCAGCGTCCAGTCGAGGTAGCGCTTGCCGGGGAAGACGGGGCAGGCGTCGCCGCAGCCCATGGTCACGCATACGTCTGAGGCCTGGACGGCGTCCACGGTGAGGACCTTGGGGGTCTCGGCCGTGATGTCGATGCCGACCTCACGCATCGCTTCGACGACGGCGGGGTTGACGGTATCGGCGGGGGCCGATCCGGCGGAGCGGACCTCGACGCGGTCGCCGGCCAGGTGGGTCAGCCACGCGGCGGCCATCTGGGACCGGCCGGCGTTGTGGACGCAGACGAACAGCACGGAAGGCTTCTCGGACATCGGGGGCTCTCTTGTCTCACGACGAATCAGACGCACATGGCATCAGCACATCAACACCCAGTGGCATCAGCGATCACTGATGTGACAGTATCAGCGCATGCTGACGTCAGTCGACACTGACCTGATCCGGGTGCTCGCGGACCCTCTCAGGCTTCAGATCGTGACCCTGCTCGCCCACGAGACCCTCTGCACCACGCACTTGGTGGAGGAGACCGGTGCGCGTCAGACCAACCTCTCCAACCACCTGAAGGTGCTGCGCGAGGCCGGGGTCGTGGATACCGAGCCGTGTGGCCGCTTCACGTACTACAAGCTGCGGCCCGACGTCATCGAGGCCGTGGCCGGGTCCTTCACGGAGCTTGCCGCTGCCGCCCGTTCCACCGCTGCTGCCGACAAGAAGAGGGCCTGTCCGTGACGCGCACCGAACCGTCCACGACCACGACCACGCCCTCGCCCACGACTTCGGAGCCTGAGCCCGGGGTCGTCGCCAGGCTGTCCACACTGGACCGCTTCCTGGCGGTGTGGATCCTCATCGCGATGGCCTTGGGACTGGGCCTCGGCCGCATGATTCCCGGCCTGAACGACGCACTGAGCAAGGTCGAGATCGGAGGGATCTCGCTGCCCATCGCCGTGGGCCTGCTGATCATGATGTATCCCGTGCTGGCCAAGGTCCGCTACGACAAGCTGAACGCGGTCACCGGCGACCGGAAGCTGATGCTCTCCTCGCTGGTCGTCAACTGGATCCTGGGACCGGCGGTGATGTTCGCCCTCGCCTGGACCTTCCTCCCCGACCTGCCCGAGTACCGCACCGGCCTGATCATCGTCGGGCTCGCACGCTGCATCGCGATGGTCATCATCTGGAACGACCTGGCCTGCGGCGACCGCGAAGCCGCCGCCGTCCTCGTCGCCCTCAACTCCCTCTTCCAGGTCCTGGCGTTCGGCCTGCTCGGCTGGCTCTACCTGGACCTGCTGCCCGGCTGGCTCGGTCTCACAGGCGGCGAGCAGCTCGACATCTCCATGTGGAAGATCGCCTGGAACGTCGTCATCTTCCTCGGCATCCCACTGCTGGCCGGCTTCCTCACCCGACGCCTCGGCGAGAAGAGAGTGGGCCGCGAGACCTACGAGAACGAATTCCTGCCGAAGACCGGCCCGTTCGCCCTCTACGGACTCCTCTTCACCATCGTCGTCCTCTTCGCCCTCCAGGGGAAGACGATCACTTCCCAGCCGCTCGACGTCGTACGCATCGCCCTGCCGCTGCTCGCCTACTTCGCGATCATGTGGTTCGGCTCCTTCGCCCTCGGCAAGGGCCTCGGCATCCCCTACGACCGCACCACGACCCTGGCCTTCACCGCCGCGGGCAACAACTTCGAGCTGGCCATCGCGGTGGCCATCGCCACCTTCGGCGTCACCTCCGGCCAGGCCCTCTCCGGCGTCGTCGGCCCGCTCATCGAGGTCCCCGTCCTGGTGGCCCTCGTCTACGTCTCCCTGGCCTGGCGCCGGAAGTTCGCCGTGCCGGCGCCGGCTTCGCAGGCGCAGCAGACCTGATTCGGCTGCTCAGTCGATCACAGGGCTGCGACGCTCAAGGAGCACCACGTCGCGCCACGTGCCGTGGTGCCGTCCGACGCGCTCGCGGGTGCCGATGACGCGGAAGCCGGCGCGGCGGTGGAGGGCGAGGCTGGCGGCGTTCTCGGGGAAGATGCCGGCCTGGACGGTCCAGATGCCGGCGCTCTCGGTCGAGGCGACCAGGGCGTCCAGCAGTGCACGCGCGATGCCACGGCCGCGGGTGTCGGGGTGCACGTAAACGGAATGCTCGACGACACCCGCGTACGCGTCCCGTGAAGAAGTCGGGCCGACTGCGACCCAGCCCACCACCCCACCCGTCACGTCATCGACGGCCACATAGCGGTGCAGGGGCAGCTTCGCCGCGTCGAACGCCTCCCAGGACGGAGCGGCCGTCTCGAACGTCGCCTGCCCTTCCTCGATCCCGGCCTGGTAGAGCGCCAGCACCGCTTCGGCGTCCTGCGCGCGCATGGGTCGCAGGACGGCACCTTCCGGGGCGGTGGGCTTGAGAGCCTTCACGATCGCCGAGAAGACACCGGCTCCCGCGTCGGCGGTCGGAACGATGTCGATGCCGGTGAAGCCGGAGGCCAGCAGCAACTCCCGGTACTCCTCCGCCGTGAGGGTGGTGGCGCAGCCGGTGACCTCCTCGGCCTCGGCTCGCTGGGCGGCGGTCAGCCCGGGGTGGGCGAGGACGTCGCTGACGCCGAAGTGACCGCCCGGCCTCAGCACGCGGTACGCCTCGGCCAGGACGCGGGGCTTGTCGGCGGACAGATTGATCACGCAGTTGGAGATGACCACGTCCACGTGCGCGTCCGGCAGGGGGGCCTCCTCGATCCTGCCGTGAAGGAACTCCACGTTCTCCACGCCCGCCTGCCGTGCGTGGGTGCGCGCGAGGGAGACCATCTCGGCTGTGGCGTCGAGACCGTAGACCATGCCGCCCGGTGCGACGCGGCGGGCGGAGAGCAGCACGTCGATGCCGCCGCCCGACCCCAGATCCAGCACCGCGTGGCCGGGAGCGAGGGGGGCGACGGCGACAGGATTGCCGCAGCCGAGGCTGGCCCGTACGGCACCTTCGGGCAGACCTGCGCTCTCCCCGTAACCGGCGGCACCGAAGCACCCTTCGGCGAAGGCGTCTTCCCCGCAGTCGACGATCTGCTCCCCGGCCGCGGCGGCGCGGGCGAGGGCTCCGTAGCGGCTGGTGACATCCTCCAGCCGGTCACCGGCGGCCGGCCCCGGCTGCTGGTGGCTGGGCATGACGATCACTCCTCATCGGTGTCCGGGAGCGGGCTGCCGGGTGCGGGACGTCCCATGACGACGTCGGCGGCAGAGGGAAAGCAGGTCACGCACTCGTCGTTGATCCGGTAGTAGCTGGCGGTACCGGCGTTCTCGACGAGGACGAATCCGACCTCGGCGAGCTGCTTCAGATGGGCCGAGACGGTGGACTGCCCCACCTGTACGGCGTCGACGATCGCGCCGACGCTCATCGGCTGCCCACGGCGTGCAAGCAGCGAGACGATCTGGATCCGGGTCGCATCGGCCAGCACCTTGAACCAGGAGGCGTACTCCCGGGCGGTGGCACGGTCGAGAGGCACAGCTTGCTTCATCGTTAATCGACGATAAACGATGAAGAGGCTTCAGTCGACCCGCGGGGGTTTCGGGGCGGGAGGCCAGACAGTCGATCAGCACGTGCGCTGACTGCCTGCTTCTTATAGATCTCGGAACGTCGGTCCGTGGCGTTCCGAGGCGAAGGCTGCCCGGTGACTGGGCGTCATGAGGGCCCGTCCTCCCTGCCCGTCCGCCACAGCTAAGGAAAGCCGCATGACTGACACGTTCAGACGCGTATGCCTCACCGCCGTCACCGGCCTCGGCCTGTGCCTGACCCTCCTGCCCGCCGGACAAGCTCAGGCGCAGGCGCCGACCCGCGTCCCCTGCAACGACATCGCCGCCCTGAAGACGGCCATCAACAACGCCAACACCAGCGGCGGCAGCATCGTCCTCGCCCGCAATTGCACCTACTCCCTCACCGCGGCCGACAACACCGACGACGGCCTGCCGGAGGTCACCGGCAAGGTGCGGATCTCCGGAGACAGCACCATCATCCAGCGCGCCCCCAGCACCTCCGCTGCCTTCCGCGTCTTCCACGTGACGCAGACCGGCAACCTCAGCCTGGACTCGGTCACCGTCCGCGGCGGCGAGGCATCCGGTAACGGCTTCGGCGAGGCCGGCGGGGGCATCCTCAACGACCACGGCCGACTCACGCTGACCGACGTGACGGTCAGGAACAACAGAGCCGGCTTCCTTGCCGGCGGGATCTGGAACAACTTGGGAACGCTCGTGCTGAAGGACACCTCCGTCAGGGACAACACCAGCATCATCGGGGGTGGAGTGGCCACCAGCGGGACGATGAACATGCGGGGCGGCGCCATCCGCGACAACACGTCCGGCTCCTGGGCAGGCGGCCTCGCGAACGGAGGCGACACCACGCTGAACCACGCGTCGGTCGACGGCAACAACTCCGGCGAATCCCAAACCTTGACCGGTCCCGGGGGCGGCATCATGACCATGAGCATCAACGGCGAATCCGGGCCGCTACGCCTGAACTCCACCCGGGTCAGAGGCAACATCAGTCAGTCGATCGGCGGCGGCATCATGATCGGTTCACGCGAGCCGACGACTCTGTACCGCAGCAGCGTCACCCTCAACACGGCCAACGGCGGCCCTGGCAGCGGCGGCGGTATCCACAACGACGGGCGGGGCTTCGGCGTCATCATC
>DATMEI010000635.1:0-3627 GCA_035556995.1 Streptomyces sp. | reverse complement strand
AACACAGCCGCTGATGTCGCTAAAACCATGTGTCGTGACGGTGCGTGCGTGACCGTGCGAGCCGGTCAGAACAGCACACGAGCCAGTGCACTACGCGCAGTTACTACCCGCGGATCCTCCGCGCCAATCACTTCGAAGAGTTCGAGCAGACGGATACGCGCAGTTTCCCGGTCGTCTCCAGAGGTCCTCTTCACCGTCTCCACAAGACGTCCGAAAGCGTCCTCGACATGACCGCCCGCCATGTCCAGGTCCGCCGCCTGCAGTTGGGCCCCGACATCGCCGGGCCGGTCCGCGGCGTCCTTGCGGACCATCTGCGCGTCGAGCCCCTGCACACGGCCCAGCAGTTCGGCCATGGCAAGACCGACCCGCGCCTCGACATTGCCCGGGTCACCGGAGAGAACGTTCTGGTAGGCCTGAACCGCGCCGTTCAAGTCGCCCGTGTCCAGCGCCTCCTGGGCGGCGACGAGCGCCGGGTCCTCCGGCTCCTCGGGGGCCTGCGGCGCCTCCGCGGCGTCCTCGGCGGCCCCGGCGATACCGCCCTGGAGGCCCGTGATGCCGAAGCGCTCCTCGGAGACCTGGATCAACTGGTCGAGGGTCTCGCGGATCTGCGCCTCCGGCGCCGCGCCCTGGAAGAGCGGCAGCGCCTGTCCGGCGACCACGGCGAACACCGCGGGAATGCCCTGCACGCCGAACTGCTGCATCAGCATCTGGTTGTTGTCGGCGTCGATCTTCGCGAGCAGCACGCGCCCGGCATACTCCCGCGTCAGACGCTCGAGTACGGGCGACAGCTGCTTGCACGGCTCGCACCACTCGGCCCAGAAGTCGATGACCACCGGCACCTCGGCGGAGCGCTGAAGCACCTGCGCCTCGAAGCCGGCCTCGTCGACATCGATCACCAGACTCGACGGGGCGTCGGCGCCGCCCCCCTCGGCGGAGTGCGCCCTGGCCTGCTCCGCCTTCTGCTTGGCCTCTCCGGCCGCCTTCACCGCGGAGAGGTCGACTGCTCCGCTCATGGACATGTTGCGTGGCTGCATGAGTCCAGTCTCCCCCTTTCCCGCCGTACTGTGTGCCCGGTCCCCACCCGGCTCATGGTCGTCGCACCGGAAGGTGTCTGTTCCGATACGTCTCGTAGCGTATCTCGTACGCCCCCGGGTCGCGCAAGCCCGCCCATCGGCGCACCGATTGCCCCGTGCCGCATTCCGGCCGATATGGTCTGGCGCCATGCCGTCCCCCGCCCCCACACCCCGCCGCGTCGGCCGGCCGCGCAGCCCCGCGGCCGACGCCGCCATCATGGACGCGACTCGCTCGGCGCTGGTCGAAGTCGGCTGGGGCAAGCTCACCATGGGGCACGTCGCCGCGCGTGCCGGAGTCGCGAAAACCACCCTCTACAGGCGCTGGGCGAACAAGGGCGAACTCGTCGTCCACGCGGTGGCGGCGCTCTTCGACGAGCTCGAACTGCCCGACCGGGGCAGCCTGCGCGCCGACGTCGAAGGCGTGGTGATCTCCTTCGCCCAGATGCTTCAGCGTCCCGAGACCAACGCCTCACTGATGGCCGTCGTCGCCGAATCCACCCACGATCCCCTGCTGCGGGAGCACATCCGGGAAGCGATCGTGGACCGCCAGAAGCGACTGGTCCTCCAGGGGCGTGAACGCGCCCAGGCCCGCGGGGAGTTGCCGCCCGACGCGGGCAGCACCGCCGACAACGCACGGCTGGTCGACCTGATCTTCGACGTCATCGCGGGTGCGGTGGTGCACCGCACGCTGGTCAGCGCGGAACCGGTGGACGCGGAGTGGGCGAAGCAGTTCACGACACTCCTGCTCCACGGCCTGGCGGCGGCATCCACCCCGGACGGCGACTGCGGCTGAACGCGGCGCGGTCCGCGGTGACGGCGGAAGCGCGCGCCCCGCTGTGGTTGCCACCGTCGCGGCGAGGACCAAGTCATCCGCCCCGGGCCAACACCGCTGCCACGCCAGGCCGTACAGCCCCGCGGCCCGCCGGCACAGGGCCCGGTGTCGCCCACCTCGCCCACGTCATCGGCTTCACCCTCGGGTTCCTCTACGAGTGGCTTCACTTCCGTGCGGCTAAGGTGGGCAGGCCCACCCCGGCGACCTAGGGAGGTCCCCGCCGTGATGACCTCGAACGTGCTCATCAAGACGAGCACCGACCGCGTCCCCGAGATCGCCGAGCAGATCGCCGCCCTTGAGGGCGTCCGCGAGGCCTACTCCGTCACTGGCGCACACGACCTGGAGCCGGCCTTCGCCATCGGTCTCGAATCATGAAGATTCCTTCATCCGGCTTTCATGAGATTGGCGCCGTAGCGGCCGCAGCCTTCCCCGTATGGCCTTCTCACACCGCATAGCAACGCTCACGGCCGTCGTAGCGATCCCGCTCGGCATCGCCGCCACGAGCTACGCCCTCACGGACAGTCCGGACCCGCCCGACGCTCCCGCCAAGGTCGAGTTGGACAGCAGGAGTCCGTCACCAGGGCCGTCGGACCCATCGGGCCCCTCGGAGCCCGCGCGTAAGGGGCCCAGCTCCCCCTCGCCCTCGACGTCCCCGGGCGACGAGGCCGTACCGAGGCCGTCCGCCACCGATGACACGGACGACAACGACGACGACGCAGACGATGGTGCCGGTGACGACGGCTGACCACGAAGTACACAAGGGCACAGCCGGCGCCGGGAGCAAGGCATCCCACGGGCCAGGCTCCCGCGGCATCCGTCCCCGCGGCTGGATATCCGCGCGGGTCCGCATCCTGCTGTGGCTGCTCGTCGTCATGGCCGTGGCGCTCACGGCCGTCGCCACGACCACGCGTTCCATCCTGCTGCGCGACGTCGACCACCGCGTCACACGGCTGCTGGCCCAGGAGGCAGGGGAGTTCGCGAACCTCGTGAAGCGCGGCCAGGACCCCGAGACCGGTGCCGACTTCAGCAGTGCCGACCGGTTGCTCCGGGTCTTCCTTGAACGCCAGTACTCCGACCCGGACGAGGAATTGCTGGGTGTAGTCGACGGCAAAGTCATCCGGCAGAGCCGCGACATCCCCAGCGTGCTCCCTCTCCACCGCGACAAGGAGTCGCTGCGCCGCATCACCTCCGACGACAGACGCACGGGCACTCTGCACAGAGACCGGGGCGAGATCCGCTGGGCGAAGGTCGTCATCGAACCGGGCGGGAGCACCTCCCCCCACGGCACCTTCGTCGTCGCCTTCCACGCCGACCGCGAACAGGACAGTGCCGAGGACGTCTTCCACATCCTGCTCGCCATCTCCGGGGTCGCCCTGCTGATGACGGTGTGCATCGGATGGGCGGTAGCCGGCCGGATACTCGCGCCCGTACGTCTCATCCGCGGCACTGCCGCCCAGCTCACCGAGCAGGACCTCACCCAGAGGATCCCCGTCCACGGCAGGGACGACATCGCCGCGCTCGCCGAGACGTTCAACGCCATGCTCGACCGTCTGGAGCGCGCGTTCGCCGCACAACGGGAGTTCGTCGACGACGCCGGGCACGAGCTGCGCACGCCCATCACCATCGTGCGCGGCCATCTGGAGCTGATGGGCGACGATCCGGCCGAGCGCGAGGAGACGGTCCGGCTGGTCACCGACGAACTGGACCGGATGAGCCGCATAG
>DATMEI010000634.1:0-5703 GCA_035556995.1 Streptomyces sp. | reverse complement strand
TTCTCCATCCCGTGCTGGTCGCCCACGTCGACGGCCTCGGCCCACGCCTGCTGCGCTCCGGCCTGCCTTGCCAGCTCCACCGTACGTACCGCGCTCTCCCCGTCCACATCGACGGCCACGACCCGGGCACCTGCCTCCGCGAAGGCCAGGGCGGTCGCCCTGCCGATGCCGCTGCCCGCACCGGTGACCAGAACCAGCTGCCCGCCGAAACGTTCCGTGAGCGGCCCTCCGCCGACGGCGCTGCGCACTTCCGCACCCGTGGGCCCGGACTCGCGAGCGGTGACGAAATCGGTGATCCAGGCGGCCAGTTGATCGGGCCGGGTGCGGGGTATCCAGTGCTTGGCGTCGAGAGTGTGCCGCGTGATCCCGGGCTCCCACAGGCTCAGTTCGTCGTAGAGCCGCTCACTCAGGAAGACGTCCCTGGTCGGCGTGATCAGCTGCACCGGCGCGTGTGCGTAGCAGTCCTCACGCGGGTGGCTCAGCCGGCGGCGTACGTTGTCGCGGTACAGCCAGGCCCCGTGGGCGGCGTCGCGCGGAAGCGACGGCGTCGGATAGCCGTCCGCCGGGATCTTCTCGGCGCGCTGCAGATACTTCGGCCAGTACGTGGAGAGCGGTCCCCTCCAGGCCAGCTCGGGCAGGACCGGGGTGTGCAGCATGTAGACGTACCAGGACCGGACGCCCTGGCCCATGGCCTGCGCCAGCCCTCGTGGTGTCGGTCGCCTCACCCGCCGCTTGATCCAGTGCCCGAAGTGGTCCAGGGACGGACCCGACATCGAGGTGAAGGAAGCGATCCGGCCCTCGGTCTCCTTGACCGTGACGAACTCCCAGCCCTGCACCGATCCCCAGTCGTGCCCGACGAGATGCACCGGACGGTCCGGCGAGACGGCTTCGGCCACCGCCAGGAAGTCCTGAGTCAGCTTCTCCAGCGTGAATCCGCCGCGCAGCGGCTCGGGGGCGGACGAACGGCCGCAGCCGCGCACGTCGTAGAGCACCACGTGGAAGCGGCCGGCCAGCTGCCGGGCGACCTTCGACCAGACTTCCTTGCTGTCGGGATAGCCGTGCAGCAGCACCACGGTGGGTCCGGCCGCTTCGCCCAGCTCGGCCACGCACAGCTCGACGCCCTCGCGCGTGCGCACCCAGCGCTCACGCGCACCGTCGAGTGCGCCGTCCAGCGTGCCGTCCGTCGCCGGGCTCACCGGTTGCCCGCCGCCGGCGCGGCTCCCATCGGCTCCGGGCGTCTTGTCCGCCCTGCCCGGCACGTCCGCCCTGCCCGCCGACCGGTTCTCCTCGTCACGTCCGCTCACAAGCCCCACCCCGGATCGAGGCCCGACGCCTCCGCCGGCCCGCGTACTTGACACCGATCAATGTGACAACGACTCATGGCGGCGTCAAGAGATCCTCCACGCCTGTGGATACCGCGAGTAACCCGCCTTTGTCCCACTTGTCTACGCCCCCTTAAGGGAGCGTCCCCCTCGAGTACCAGCCAGATCCAGCCCTCAGGAGGGACTCGACACACAGGGCTTAGGCCCTAGCGTCATGAGGGTGACTGTGATCGCTATCGAAAGCCTGACCAAGCGGTACCCGAAGGTGACCGCCCTGGACCGGCTGACCGTCGGCATCACACCGGGTGTAACCGGCCTGGTGGGCGCCAACGGGGCCGGTAAATCGACCCTCATCAAGATCCTTCTCGGCCTGTCGCCGGCGACCGAGGGCGGCGCCACCGTCCTCGGCCTGGACGTCGCCCGTGAGGGTTCCGCCATCCGCGAACGCGTCGGATACATGCCCGAGCACGACTGTCTGCCACCCGACGTTTCGGCCACCGAGTTCGTCGTCCACATGGCCCGCATGTCAGGCCTGCCGACGACCTCCGCGCGTGAACGTACGGCCGACACTTTGCGCCATGTCGGCCTGTACGAGGAGCGCTACCGCCCCATGGGCGGCTACTCGACCGGCATGAAGCAGCGCGTCAAACTCGCCCAGGCCCTGGTGCACGACCCGCAGCTGGTGCTTCTGGACGAGCCGACCAACGGGCTCGACCCCGTAGGCCGTGACGAGATGCTCGCCCTCATCCGCCGCGTCCACACGGACTTCGGCATCTCCGTGCTCGTCACCTCGCACCTGCTGGGCGAGCTGGAACGTACCTGCGACCACGTCGTCGTCGTCGACGGCGGCAAGCTCCTCCGTGCCTCCAGCACCGCGGACTTCACCAAGAGCACGCCCTCCCTGGCGGTGGAGGTCACCGACACCGACACCCACCCCGACGGGACCGAGGCGCTGCGTTCCGCGCTGGTCGCCGCCGGACTGTCCGCGCAGGCACCCGGCGCCGCGGGCGCCCCCGGCGCCGGACACCTGCTCATGGTGGACGCCACCGACGAGAGCGCCTACGACACCATCCGGGACACCGTGACCGAACTCGGCCTCGGCCTGGTCCGGATGGAACAGCGCAGGCACCACATCTCCGAGGTCTTCAACTCGGAGCCCGGCGCAGTCGGCACCGCGCCGGCCGTCGGACCGCAGGCCGCGCCCGGCGTCGCGTCGTCCGGCGCACATCCGGCGCCCGCGGACGCACTCGCCGACCGTCAGCTCCAGCCGCAGAAGGGAGGCAGCGGCGATGTCGCCTGAGCCTCACGCCCACTCACCCGCAACCGCATCTGCGTCTGCATCCGCGACAGCAGAGGCGCCGGTGCCCGCAGCCGGACAGCGCGGCGAGAACGTCATCCACAACATCGGCTACCGCGACTACGACGGGCCCAGGCTCGGTCGCAGCTACGCACGCACCTCGCTCTTCGAGCAGTCGTTGCGCGGTGCGTACGGACTCGGCCGTTCTGCCAAGTCCAAGGTCCTGCCGATGATCCTCTTCGCCGTGATGTGCGTCCCGGCGGCCATCGTCGTCGCCGTCACGGTGTTCACCGACGCCAAGCAGATGCCCATCGACTACAGCGCCTACGTCATCCAGATGCAGCCCGTCATCGGCATCTACATCGCCGCCATGGCACCCCAGGCCGTATCGCTCGACCTGCGCTTCCGTGTCGTGTCGCTCTACTTCTCGCGCCCCATCGAGCGCGGTGACTACGTAGCCGCGAAGTACGCGGCACTCTCCGCCGCGATCTTCATCTTCACGGGTGCGTCCGTCGTCATCCTGTACGTCGGAGCGATGCTGGCGAAGCTCGACTTCGGCGACGAGACCAAGGGCTTCGCACTGGGGCTGGTCAGCTGCCTCGTCTTCTCCGTGCTGCACGCCGGCATCGGACTGGCAGCGGCAGCGGCGACCCCGCGGCGCGGCTTCGGCGTCGCCGCCATCATCGCCTTGCTGACCATCCCGTACATGCTCATCAGCGCACTGCAGGCCATCGTCGCCTCGCAGAACAACTACTCGGCCATCGGCTGGCTCGGTCTGGGCTCGCCCGGGTCGCTCGTCGACGGTCTGCAGAGCAAGCTCCTGGACGGCAGGAACGCGTTCCCCATGGGGCACGAGCTCACCAGCGCGCAAGTCTCCGTCTACGTCGCGCTCATCGCCGTACTCATCACCGGTACGTACGCCCTGCTGCTGCGCCGCTACCGAAAGGCCGGGCTGTGACCTCCCTGCACATCGACCACACGTCCCGCTGGTTCGGGAACGTCGTCGCCGTCAACGACATCACGATGGACATCGGCCCCGGCGTCACCGGCCTCCTCGGCCCGAACGGGGCGGGGAAGTCCACTCTCATCAACATGATGGGCGGCTTCCTGCCGCCCTCGACCGGGAGCGTCACCCTCGACTCCTCGCCGATCTGGCGCAACCAGGAGGCGTACAGGGAGATCGGGCTCGTACCCGAGCGGGAGGGGATGTACGACTTCCTGACCGGCTGGGACTTCGTACTGGCCAACGCCGAACTGCACAAACTGCCCGACCCGGCGGCGGCTGCCCGCAAGGCGCTCGCCACCGTCGAGATGGAGCAGGCGCAGGACCGCAAGATCTCCACCTACAGCAAGGGCATGCGCCAGCGCGTGAAGATGGCCTCCGCCCTTGTGCACGACCCGTCCGTGCTGCTGCTCGACGAACCGTTCAACGGCATGGACCCGCGGCAGCGCATGCAGCTGATGCAACTGCTGCGGAACATGGGCGACGAGGGCCGGACCGTACTGTTCTCCTCGCACATCCTGGAGGAGGTCGAACAGCTCGCCTCCCACATCGAGGTCATCGTCGCCGGCAGGCACGCGGCGAGCGGCGACTTCCGCAAGATCCGCCGCCTGATGACGGACCGTCCGCACCGCTACCTCGTACGCTCCAGCGACGACCGGCGGCTCGCGGCAGCTCTCATCGCCGACGCCTCGACAGCGGGCATTCAACTCGACTGGGACGAGAAAGCCCTGCAGATCCAGGCCATCGACTTCGGCCGGTTCACCGAACTCCTGCCGAAGCTCGCCCGCGAGCACGGCATCCGGCTCTACACGGTCTCGCCTTCGGACGAGTCCCTGGAGAGCGTCTTCTCGTACCTCGTCGCGGCCTGAAGGGAGCTTTCACGATGTACAACCAGACAGTCGCACGGCTCACTTACAGGGCCCTTCTCGGACGCCGCCGCGCGCTGCTCCTCTGCGCGCTGCCGCTGCTCCTGCTCATCGTCGCCGGTGCCGTACGCGGCCTGACCGGCGCGGACGACCAGGTGACCACCCAGCTGCTCGGCGGCTTCGCCATGGCCACCATGGTGCCGCTGATCGGCGTCATCGCCGGTACGGGCGCGATCGGCCCGGAGATCGACGACGGGTCGGTGGTCTATCTGCTGGCCAAGCCGCTCAAGAGGTCCAGCATCATCGTCACGAAACTGCTCGTGGCCATCGGTGTGACGGTCACCTTCTCGGCGGTCCCCACGCTCCTGGCGGGCTACATCCTCAACGGCAACAGCCAGCAGATCGCAGTCGCGTACGCGGTGGCCGCCGCCATCGCATCCGTCGCCTACAGCGCGCTCTTCCTGCTGCTCGGCACGGTCTCCCGGCACGCCGTCGTCATCGGCCTGGTCTACGCCCTGATCTGGGAGGCGCTGTTCGGCAGCATGGTGCCGGGCGCGCGCGCACTGTCCGTACAGCAGTGGGCTCTCGCCCTGGCACAGAAGGTCGCGGACAGCGGCGCCGGAATCAGCTCCGAGGTGGGAGTGACGACCGGTGTGACGCTGCTGGTGGTCGCCACCCTCGGCGGCACCTGGTACGCGAGCCGCAAGCTGCGCACCCTCACGCTCGCCGGGGAGGAGTGACCCGGCGTAACCGGGCTTGAGTGCGTGCCCGGGCTACGGTCACCCGTGACCGTAGCCCGGGCACGCACGCGTGTACGTCCCGGGGGGCCGCAGCCCGTCCGTGGAGCCCGTCCGTGCAGCTCGTCCGCCGCCCGTCCGCGCGGGGTGCCCGGGAGTTGAGACGGCGGACACGTCCGCTCCGTGACACGACTAACGTGTGCCTATGTCACCAGCGAGCCGCTTCACCTACCTCGGTCCCGAGGGGACCTTCACCGAGGCTGCCCTTCGCACCCTCCCCGAGGCCGCCACACGCGAACTGATGCCGATGGTGTCCGTGCCCACGGCCCTGGACGCCGTACGGAACGGGGAAGCCGCGGCAGCGCTCGTACCGATCGAGAACTCGGTCGAGGGAGGCGTCACAGCGACGCTCGACGAGCTGGCGAGCGGCCGTCCGCTGATGATCTACCGCGAGGTGCTGCTCCCCATCGCCTTCGCA